>NZ_MUFO01000051.1:0-18583 GCF_001995345.1 Salinivibrio sp. IB872
AGTTTAACCAGACGCTTGGTTCGGCGGCTATCACCTAATTCGGTATGGTAGAAGGTATCCTTGGCCCATTGCTCTTGCTCAGCATCTGTTGAAAACATAGTCACTTACCTCAACTTATGATTTTTTGTTGAGATCAGTCAGGCAGATAAAGGTTCAAAAAAAATCCCTCGATTCTCATCGAGGGATTTGTGTAGGAAAGCCAGCGTAACAACGGGGCTTATCGCTTTTCGAGTAAACCGTTTTTTAGAACGGAATATCGTCGTCAAAGTCAGGCAGATCGTTATACTGCTGCTGAGGTTGCGATTGTGGCTGAGATTGCGGCGCGGCTTGCTGCTGAGGCGGCGGCTGGTTGAAGTTGTTTTGTGGCTGTTGAGGCTGGCCCCACCCACCTTGTTGCTGCGACTGCTGCATTGGCTGACCTTGACCTGGTCCGGCACGGCCACCAAGCATTTGCATGCTGCCGTTAAAGCCTTGCACCACCACTTCTGTTGAGTAGCGGTCTTGACCACTTTGATCTTGCCATTTGCGCGTTTGCAGCTGCCCTTCAATATAAACTTGCGAGCCCTTACGCAAATACTCGCCAGCCACTTCTGCGGTCTTACCAAACAGAACCACGCGGTGCCATTCGGTTTTTTCACGCATCTCGCCAGTGCTCTTGTCGAGACTCAGAGGTCGCTAGGCTTAAGTTCGCCACTGCACCACCGTTCGGGAGATAACGGATTTCCGGATCATTGCCCAAATTACCAATCAAGATGACTTTGTTTATGCCACGGCTGGCCATAGGTGACTCCCACTCTTGTTACGCGCGAAAACATTTTCGCCTACTGGATAAATAAACACGAAGTCTAGCACGAGCGCCCAAGAGGTTCGATGCTTTTCCACGCGATCTGGTTCCAGATTCTGCATTCACGCTACGAACCTAAGAATGGTCGTACGCTTACATATACGTAGACAACAAAAATAGTTTAGACTGAATAAAGTCCCCGCGTGAGCGCCTCTCTGCGCTGAATTATGCAATAATACGCACATCGGTGAGCACGCTTTACGTCAGATAAGTAGGAACTTTATGAGCAAGGCAGAAACCACGTCCGATTCTTACACACTGCTTCTCATCTCTCAGCCCAGCATGTCTGTCTCTGCATTGATCGCGTGTTTAGAAAAAGAAATCCGCGGCACCGTTGAACTCGTGAGTCCAGATACGATTCACGAAAAGCTTACCGAGCGTTCTGGGTTAGTCCTGATTGATTTAAGTGCCTTTGACGACACCGCCACCGAGCGTCTTAAACATGCACTCACACCGTATGCTGATCAGCATGTGTTTGCTCTCCTCAATGCCCATGATCTTACCGCGAAGGAATTGGCAAGCTGGCCCTTTATTAAAGGGGTATTTAAGAAAGACGATGAGCTAAGCCATCTGTGCTACGGCGTTGAGAAGATGTTCTCGGGAGAATATTGGCTCCCCCGCCACAAAATGGCGGCGCTGATTCACTACTATCAACAGCATTATCAGCAAACTATCGATGAACAAGCCATCGTGCTCACCAACCGTGAGCAAGAAATCTTACGGCATCTGGTCACAGGCGCATCGAATCAAGATATTGCCAATGCGCTTGCGGTCAGCGAGCACACGGTTAAATCGCATTTGTATAATGTTTTCAAAAAGATAAATGTAAAAAATCGCGTACAAGCTGTTTTTTGGGCGAAAAACAACTTATCGTTAATCGGATCGGTCGGGCTCGAACTCGGTCCTGACAGTTACGATGATTAATCGCGAATACATCCTCCCGATCCCAACGGCGCACTCGCGCCGTTTTTGCAATAAGGAAGTCGCAAATGGCCTTTGATGTTTTTAATGGCGATGCCGACGGGCTAACCGCACTGGTACAGTGGCGCCTCGCTTATCCTCAAAACACCACCCTCATCACTGGTGTGAAGCGGGATATTGCGTTGTTGCAACACGTCCCAGTTGAGACCGAACAGGTCAATGTGTTTGATATCTCGATGGCAAAAAATCGTCCTGCCTTAGAGGCCTTATTGCAGGCGGGAGCCAGCGTTTTTTATGCAGACCACCATGACAGTGGGCCGCTTCCGACCTCGCCGTTATTGGATGCGCACATTCATACTGCATCGAATACCTGTACCGCACTGATTATTGACGCCCTACTCGGTGGCCAATATCGTCATTGGGCGCTCGTGGGCGCTTATGGTGACAACCTGAACCGCAGTGCTGACGCCCTAGTGAAGCAAGGCGAGATCGATGCCGCCACGCGCGACCGCCTACAGCGCTTAGGGGTGTATCTAAACTACAACAGTTATGGTGCCAGTTTGGATGATCTACTTATGCCGCCTGCAGTGCTTTATCGCCACATTGCCGGATTTGAAACGCCTGACGACTTTATGCAAGCCTATCCAGATATCGTGATGGCGCTCGCGGAGGGATACCAAACCGATCGTGCTCATGCAGAACAACTTACTGCCGAGTATGACTATGCCGGTGGTGCCGTCTATCTACTACCCAATGCGCCTTGGGCGCGGCGTATCAGCGGCATGTTCGGCAATCAGCTTGCCAACCAATCGCCCGATAAAGCTCACGCGGTATTAACGCCAACACCGGATGGAGACTGGATGGTTAGCATTCGCGCCCCCTTAAACCGTCCCCTAGGCGCAGTGGCTCTCGCACAACAATTTGCCACTGGCGGAGGGCGAGAAGGCGCGGCTGGAATCAATGCCTTGCCACAAACAAAGCTATCCGACTTTGTATCGGCTTTCAGTCGCCACTACCCGTAAGTTTGCTCAGCCTCTTATCTCTGTCTCGCGTGAGCATGGGTAAAGAGTGTGAACTAACGCATATTCATGTCGTCAGAGTCTGGGTGAGCGATGAGTGAGGGCGTGCGTTTCGCTATACTGGAGCGATCGCGGCTTGCTTCCCTGCGCGTCGCCCAGCAAAATAATGCCCAACCTATTGCTGTGGATGGTGTATTTGATTGCCATTCACGTAAATCACGCTGCGGCCTGTATGGCCACATCAGTGACGAATAAAGGATCCAAGATGATTAACAAATGTCTGTTCCCCGCCGCCGGTTATGGTACGCGCTTTCTACCCGCGACCAAGTCCATGCCCAAAGAGATGATGCCTGTCGTCAATAAACCATTGATTGAGTACGGTGTTGATGAAGCACTTGAAGCAGACATCCACGGCATGTGCATTGTAACGGGTCGCGGTAAGCATGCGATCATGGATCATTTCGATAAGAACTATGAGCTGGAGCATCAGATCAGCGGCACCAACAAAGAAGTGCTGTTGGATGATATCCGTAACACCATCGAAAAAGCCTCGTTTACCTATATTCGCCAACATGAAATGCGTGGCTTAGGACACGCCATTTTAACCGGTCGTGAACTGGTGGGTGATGAAGCATTTGCGGTCGTGCTGGCGGATGACCTGTGTATCAACCCGGGGCATGGCGTGCTTAAACAAATGGTGGCGCTATACAAACAATTTCGCTGTTCTATCGTCGCGGTGGAAGAAGTACCCGAAGATGAGACCCATAAATACGGGGTTATTTCCGGGCAAGAGATCAAAGACGACCTTTTCCGCGTAGACAACATGGTGGAAAAACCTGACCCGGGTACAGCGCCGAGCAATTTAGCCATTATCGGCCGTTATATTTTAACCCCTGATATTTTTGAACTGCTCGAAAACACACCACCGGGCAAAAACGGTGAAGTGCAAATCACTGACGCCTTGCTCAAGCAAGCGCAAGCCGGATGTGTGTTGGCCTATAAATTTAAAGGGGAGCGCTTTGACTGTGGCAGCGTGGAAGGCTTTATCGAAGCCACTAATCATTGCTATCAAAACCTCTACTTAGGCGGCAAAAACAAAGACGAAGCCACGGTTAAAAACCCGTAACCCCCGCTCTGCGTTGCGTCTCGACGTAAGGACTTTCCACCTTGGCAAAAGGCTGTGTAAATATACAGCCTTTTTTGTTTGGTCACAGCGCCGTCTGTGCGATACTGGGCACCGGTGACCAATAAGTGAGCTGACTGAGAAGTAGGATAACAATGGATAATATCGACGTCAGAGGCGCGCGTACGCACAACCTCAAAAACATCAACCTAACTATTCCCCGCGATAAGTTGATTGTCATCACCGGGCTCTCTGGATCCGGAAAATCATCTTTAGCCTTTGATACCTTGTATGCAGAAGGACAACGTCGCTATGTTGAGTCTTTGTCGGCTTATGCGCGCCAGTTCCTCTCTTTGATGGAAAAGCCCGACGTTGATCATATTGAAGGCTTGTCCCCCGCTATCTCCATTGAGCAAAAATCAACCTCGCATAACCCGCGCTCAACCGTGGGTACCATCACCGAAGTGTACGATTACTTACGCTTGCTGTATGCGCGGGTCGGGGAGCCTCGCTGTCCGACCCATGATGTGACCTTGGCCGCTCAGACGATTAGCCAAATGGTCGATAAAGTGCTTGCCCTACCAGAGGGCAGTAAACTGATGTTGCTCGCCCCGATTATCAAAAACCGCAAAGGCGAGCACGTTAAAACTCTCGAAAACCTTGCCGCACAGGGCTTTATTCGCGCACGTATTAATGGCGAAGTCTGCGATCTGTCCGATCCACCGACACTCGAACTACATAAAAAACACACCATTGAAGTGGTGGTAGATCGCTTTAAAGTCCGTGAAGATCAACAGCAACGCTTAGCGGAATCGTTTGAAACCGCCCTCGAGCTCACCGGCGGCAGCGCGGTGATCAGCTGGATGGATGGCGACGGCGAAGAGCTGATCTTCTCTGCCAATTTTGCCTGCCCGCATTGCGGTTACAGCATGCAAGAGTTAGAGCCACGCCTGTTTTCCTTTAATAATCCGGCTGGCGCTTGCGGCACCTGTGATGGCTTAGGCGTACAACAGTACTTCGATCCTAAACGGATTATTCAAAACCCTGCGGTCAGCCTCGCCGGTGGGGCTATTCGAGGCTGGGATCGACGCAATTTCTACTACTTTCAGATGCTACGCTCACTCGCTGATCACTACGACTTTGATCTCGAGCTGCCGTGGCAAGATCTGTCTGGCACCATTCAAGACATTCTGCTTTACGGTTCAGGCCCGAAAGAGATCGAGTTTAAATACGTCAACGATCGGGGCGATATTCGTGTACGCAAACATCCATTTGAGGGGATCCTCAACAATATGGAGCGTCGCTACCGTGATACCGAATCTAATGCGGTACGTGACGAGCTGGCTAAGTACATTGCGACTAAACCGTGTGCAAGCTGTGGCGGGTCACGATTGCGTCAGGAAGCACGCCATGTCTTTATTGATGGCCGCAACTTACCTGAAATTTGCGAGCTGAGCATTCAACAAGCCCTCGACTTTTTTGAACAACTGACCTTATCGGGTCAACGTGCCAAAATTGCCGAAAAAGTGATGAAAGAGATCCATGACAGATTACGCTTTTTGGTCAATGTCGGGCTTAATTATCTTAACTTGTCACGAAGCGCCGATACGCTTTCTGGCGGGGAAGCACAGCGTATCCGCTTGGCGAGTCAAATCGGGGCTGGCTTGGTCGGGGTAATGTACGTGCTTGATGAACCCTCCATTGGTTTGCATCAACGAGATAACGCACGCTTACTCGATACGCTGGAGCATTTACGCGATCTCGGAAACACCGTGCTTGTGGTCGAGCATGATGAAGACGCCATTCGCGCCGCCGACTACGTGATTGATATTGGTCCAGGCGCTGGTGCTCACGGCGGACAAATCGTGGCCGAGGGCAGCCTCGACGATATTCTCAACAATGACAACTCGCTAACCGGACAGTACCTCAGCGGCAAGCAGGCGATTGCCGTTCCAGAGACCCGTCGCCCTCGAGATCCCGACAAAATGTTGGTGCTTAAAGGCGCAACAGGGAACAACTTAAAACATGTCGATTTACACTTGCCCGTAGGCTTATTCACCTGTGTCACCGGCGTATCTGGGTCAGGAAAGTCGACATTAATTAACGATACCTTCTTTAAAGTGGCCCACCAGCAACTCAATGGTGCCACCACCGCCGAACCCGCGCCTTACGAGTCTATTGACGGGTTAGGACATTTCGACAAAGTGATCGATATTGATCAAAGCCCCATTGGGCGTACTCCACGTTCAAACCCAGCCACCTATACGGGGATCTTTACGCCGATACGTGAGCTCTTCGCCGGCACGCAAGAGGCTCGGGCACGCGGGTATAAAGTGGGTCGCTTTAGCTTTAACGTACGCGGCGGTCGCTGCGAAGCCTGCCAAGGCGATGGGGTGATCAAAGTAGAAATGCACTTCTTGCCCGATGTGTATGTGCCTTGTGATGTGTGTAAAGGGAAACGCTACAACCGCGAAACACTCGAAGTGCGCTATAAAGGCAAAACTATCGATGAAGTCTTGGAAATGACCGTCGAAGACGCACGTGAATTTTTCGACGCCGTCCCCGCTATCAAGCGTAAGCTACAAACGTTGATGGATGTCGGTCTGAGTTATATACGTCTAGGCCAAGCCGCCACCACCTTATCAGGCGGTGAAGCACAGCGGGTAAAACTGGCCCGTGAGCTATCTAAGCGCGATACCGGTAAAACGCTATATATCCTTGATGAACCGACAACCGGCTTGCACTTCCATGATATTCAGCAGTTGCTGAATGTGTTGCATCGCTTACGCGAACAGGGCAACACCATTGTGGTGATCGAGCATAACCTAGATGTGATTAAAACCGCAGATTGGATCATCGATTTAGGACCTGAAGGCGGTAACGGCGGCGGTGAAATCATTGCTCAAGGTACGCCAGAAGAGATCGTCAATGTGGTTGGTAGCCATACGGCCCACTTCTTGAAGCCCATGTTGGAGCGATAATGACACAGGCGTTACCCACCCACCGAGTGAAACGAAAACCGCTTACGGTGCCCTTTTTAGGGGCACTGGCGGCGTTATGGCTGATCTGTTTGCCATTGTATTCGGTCGACTTGCCGTTGGTGGGTATTCGCCATCCTGCTGCCGCTCTGTCGTTACTCACGCTTAGCTTGGTATTGGGGTTCGCCGGACTGGAAGTGTGGCGACAGCACACATGGCGCGTCACTCACTTAACTTGGGCGTTAGTGGCCGCCACGCTCTGTGCCAGTGTGCCATATCTTTATCCGCAAGCGGCAACGCTAAATAGCGGCTATGCCATCGCCGCATTGGTCCTCAGCTTCGGTTTTTTCTCCAGCTTACAGCAGTTTATTTTTAATCATGCCCAGCGACAAAAGCTACTGGCCATTTTGATGCTTGCCTCTTGGTTGGCCATCCTCTCCGTCTTAGGCAACCAATCGCCACCGGGCATAGCGCCTTTTAAATTTGAACATTGGGTGCCGCATTTACCCTCTGCCGTGACCCATGCGTTATTACTCACCGGCCTAAGTTTGGCGGCTTATCTGCTCGCCCGAGAGCCAAGTAACCGCTACCGCCATCCCATAACGCAAAGCGTGTTGGTGTTCACGCCTGTGGTTATCCTGCCCGTGCTTGCCATGCAAGGACGACCGCTACTGCTTCTGTTTGCCCTTTGCGCCATTGCTTTGCAACAGGTTTACCTCAGTCGCTTTGCGACGCGGCGCCAGCATCTTGCGTGGCTAGCCGCCATGTCTGCAGGGGCGTTACTCGCGGTGTTCGGGCTGACCGGGCAAGAAAGCTGGCAATGGCTCACGCCTCAAGATAAGCGCGTACTGTGGCTTGCATGGCAGCAATTTCAACAAACGCCTTTTTTTGGCGTTGGCATGGGTCATGGACAAACTACTCTACTGCTCGCATCGGCGGCACATCCGGGACACACTGGCCCCGTGAAATTGCCGAGCGCGTTAGCATTGTGGTTATTGGAAGGTGGGCTTGTGATAGCACTGGCGTATCTTGCGGTGATACTGCCACTGGCGCTTCGCATTATCCGCGCCCCTTCAGGCACGCGGCGTATGCTCGTTGCACTCGTGCTTCCGCCACTCACTGGCTTGCTTATCTATCCGGCCAGCGGTACGCAGTGGTTTAACGGCATTTTACTGCTCATGTGGCTGTACTGGCTGGATAATTTAACCAGCAAATACCAACGAATCACATTTTCTACCGCCGAATATGGGCAGCGTATCGCGACACGCAGTATTGTCACTGTAATGATCTTGGTGGGATTGTTGTGCCTATCATCGGTGTATTTAGCCAATCGCTACCTGCGTGACTCTTTATTAACCTCTCAGCGTATTGCACTCTACCAGCAACATCCATGGTGGCAAAGCAAACTCACCCAAGGGCTCGCGGAACAGCACTTTCAGCACACCCTAGAGACACTGTCGGATGCCGAGCGCCACCAGCACCTGAACCTATGGCTGCAGCATGTGGCACAACACCCCACGTTTGCGGGCTACCAGCATGCTTACCAGATTGCACTGCAAATTGGCGATACGCAGCGGGCGCGCGATATTCAGCAAGAGGCGCGATATTTGTTTCCGCAAGCAGCCAAGGTGTGGACCACTCGCCACACCTTACCGATGCGCACTCCGCCGGAATAACGTACGCTTAGCGCAGTGCGTCGCCCAATGCTTTTAAGCATAGCGCGATGTTTTCTTCACGCGCACTGTAGCCCATTAAGCCAATTCGCCATGCCTTACCAGCGAGATCGCCCAAGCCTGCACCGATTTCGAGGTTATAGGTGTTGAGCAGATGTTGGCGTACCGCGCCATCATCGACGCCATCCGGGATATACACCGCGTTCAATTGCGGCAAGCGATAAGGCTCATCCACCACAAAGCGGATACCTAAATCGTCCAACCCCGCTTTTAAGCGTTGATGCATGGTTCGATGACGCTGCCAAGCGTTTTCAATTCCCTCTTGATATAACTTGAGCAATGATTCATGCAATGCATACAGACTATTGACCGGTGCAGTATGGTGATAACTGCGTTTGCCGTCACCGCTCCAATAGCCCAGCACTAAGCTTTGATCGAGAAACCAGCTTTGCACCTTGTGGGTGCGCGCTTGCATTTTTTCAACGGCACGCGCCGAGAAGGTGACTGGCGATAAGCCCGGGACGCATGACAAGCATTTCTGGCTACCAGAGTAGACCGCATCAAGTTGCCATTCATCGACTTTCAAGGGTACACCGCCAAGTGATGTTACGGCATCAACAATGGTAAGGCAGCCGTGCTCGCGCGCCAGCGTCGCCAGTGTTTGCGCATCTGAGCAAGCGCCCGTGGAGGTTTCAGCATGAACAAACGCGACGATGCTAGCCTCTGGATGCGCTTTTAATGCCGCTTCAACCTTGTCGGGGCTGACAGGCTCGCCCCATGCATCGTCAACCATCACCGCATGCGCACCACAGCGTTCAACGTTTTCTCGCATTCGGTCACCAAACACCCCATTGCGACAGACAATCACGGTATCACCGGGCTCTACAAGGTTAACGAAGCACGCTTCCATTCCTGCACTCCCGGGGGCAGAGACCGCAATGGTAAACGGATTCTCGGTCTGAAAGGCATATTGTAAGAGCTGTTTGACCTCATCCATCATCGCAATAAAAAGGGGATCGAGATGTCCCAACGTCGGACGACTCAACGCCTGCAACACTTGCGGAGAAATATCAGACGGGCCAGGGCCCATCAGGGTGCGCTCTATCGGCTGAAATGAGCGGATATCGGAAATTGAAGTTGCCATAACCTATCCTTGTGTCTGCTAAATTTGCGCTTTCCGTTATAGCATACTTTGTGTTCATCGCCCCATTGTCACATTGCGAACTTACGTGCTAGAGCGCATATTCAACGGGTGGCGGATAGCAGCGATATAGGTGCCTGATCGTCGCTTTGCAACTCAATTGGCGGTTGACAACCACTCACCAGCGCCCGTAATGTAACCACTCACCATGTGGATCAACACATGGCCGAACATACAGAAGAGGTGCATCACTCAGGCAGTTATCACGCGGAGCCCTACTCCAAGGCGTGATAATCAGGGGAGGCGATGCCGAGGGGGTTCCGACAGGGTAAGGAGCCGCCGGCCATGAAGGCTGAATCCTTCAGGCTGTCACTTGTCATCCATTTGGACAGACAGGTGGAGCGCTTCTGGCAGAATGCCTGCCGTTTGCTCTTCCTTTTTGCTCGCGTTTGCGACGTGACTTCTGATGTTCCCCACTGACTTTTAAATATGTTGAATCAATGAGCACGAGCTCAAAAGGGGAAAAGGACGTGAACCCGTTACCATCTATTTCAGTCGCTAAATTTGGCGGCACCAGTGTTGGCACCTTTGCCGCCATGCAACAAAGTGCCGCAGTGATTATGCGCCATCCTGAGACCCGTTTTGTAGTGATTAGCGCATGTGCCGGCGTCACCAACCATCTTGTCGCCTTAGCCCAAGGCATAAAAAACGATGTCTTACGCCAAAACACACTGGATGCAATAGACGCTATCCACCAGCAAATACTGGCAGCTTTGCCCGCTTGTCATCACACCCAAGAAGCAGTGCGAACGCTCCACCAGCAGATTATCTCCTTGAGTGAGCAAGCCTGTGAGGCCCCGAGCGAAGCGCTTACCGATGCCTTGGTTGCCTGTGGCGAGCTTACCTCTACGCACCTGTTTACTCGCTTGCTCGTCCATCTTGGCCTGCCCGCAGTTCGGATTGATGCCCGCGAATATTTGAAAACGGATAGCCAATTTGGTCACGCTATTCCAGATATCGCCCTAACTCAGCAACAGTGTCAGCGCTTGAATGCGCAGCTAGACAATCACATTCTCGTGACCCAAGGCTTTATCGGTGCCGACAAAGAAGGACGAACGACCACTCTTGGCCGAGGAGGCAGCGACTACAGTGCCGCTTTGTTTGCCGAAGCGCTCGGGGCAACAAGCTTGGCGATTTGGACCGATGTACCGGGCATTTATACTACCGACCCACGCCTCGCTGCCAAAGCACGTCCTATTGCTGAGATCAGCTTTAGTGAAGCTTCGGAGATGGCGACGTTTGGCGCCAAAGTGCTCCACCCGTCCACGCTATTACCCGCGGTACGCCAGCATATTCCTGTCTTTGTCGGGGCGGCCTGTGCGCCGGAAAAAGGCGGGACTTGGATCCGAGAACACGCGGAATCATCCCCCCTATTCCGCGCCATTGCGTTGCGCCGAAATCAAACCATGGTGACCTTGACCAGCTTGACGATGTTCCAAGCGTATGGCTTTCTTGCCAGCGTCTTCGCGATCCTAGC
The DNA here is from genome assembly GCF_001995345.1 of Salinivibrio sp. IB872. NCBI lineage: Bacteria > Pseudomonadati > Pseudomonadota > Gammaproteobacteria > Vibrionales > Vibrionaceae > Salinivibrio > Salinivibrio sp. IB872. The sequence continues at coordinate 11,237 of NZ_MUFO01000051.1, forward strand.
GCGCTATCAGATCTCCGTCGATCTGATCACTACCTCCGAAGTCAGTGTGTCTTTGACACTCGATCAAACCAATACACAAGGTGAGGTGCCCCGTTTGCCTGATGCCGCCTTGGAGGAACTCTCGACCTTGTGCCATGTTGACGTTTGCCAACACTTGGCCGTGGTCGCCTTAATTGGTAATGAGATGCGTCATACTCCGGGGGCGGTGACGCCGGTATTTAACGCCTTAGATACCGCCACCTTGCGCATGATTTGTTATGGCGCGAGTAATCACAATGTCTGTATGGTGGTTGATGACGACAGTGCCACCGAGGTGGTGCAGCGTTTACATACACAGCTTTTTGAGTAAAACCCAAAAGAAAAGCCAGCGTGCGCTGGCTTTTCTCGGTTAGGCATTAAGATTAGGGCCTAGCCACTTTTCAGCTTCCTCAAGACACCAGCCTTTACGTGCCGCGTAGCTATCACGTTGATCGTTTTGAATTTTCGCTACCGCAAAGTAACGTGACTCTGGATGGGAAAAATACCAACCCGAAACCGACGCGCCCGGCCACATGGCATAGCTTTCGGTAAGTGTCATCCCCGTATGCGCTTCTACCGATAGCAATTGCCAAATCTTGCCTTTCTCACTGTGTTCAGGACAGGCGGCATAACCTGGCGCTGGCCGGATCCCTTGGTATTGTTCGCGGATCAGGGCGTCGTTATCGAGCGTCTCATCGGGCGCATACCCCCACAAGGTGATCCGAATTTGCTGGTGAAGATATTCCGCAAAGGCTTCTGCGAGTCGATCCGCCACCGCTTGGATCATGATCGCGTTGTAGTCATCCCCTTTCGCTTTGTACTCTTCCGCCAAAGCATACTCACCAATACCGCCTGTCACCGCAAATGCACCAATCCAATCCGGCTGACCGCTGCTTTTCGGCGCAATAAAGTCTGACAAGCAATAGTTCGCACCACGCGGCTTTTGTGTTTGCTGGCGCAAATGATTCAATATCGTGCTCACCGTTTGTCGTGACGAGTCGGTATACACTTCAATATCATCATCCACGCTATTGGCAGGAAAGAGGCCACACACCCCTTTTGCCGCTACCAAGCCTTCTGCCTCGAAACGATCGAGCCAAGCATTGGCGTCTTGATACAAGCGACGGGCTTCCTCCCCCACCAGCTCGTGATCCAAAATCGCGGGGAATTTGCCACTGAGAGACCACGTCATAAAGAAAGGCGTCCAGTCGATATACTGACGTAAGGTCGCTATCGAAACATCATCGTAAACATGGATGCCCGGCTTCGCCGGTTGCGGAGGCATATAGTTTGCCCAATCCGTTTGCCACTTGTTATCGCGAGCCTGCTCCAAGGTCACCGGTGGCGTGCGGGGCGCTTTACGCTGATGCTGCTCACGCACAGTGTCATACTCTTTGGCCAAACGCGCGACAAAATCAGGTCGCTGCGTCTCGGATAATAACGAGGAGCACACCCCAACCGCACGCGACGCGTTGGGTACATAGACCACGGGCGCATGGTAATGCTGCTCAATTTTCACCGCGGTATGGGCTTTGGAGGTGGTCGCACCGCCAATCAGCAGAGGAATATCAAACCCTTGTCGCTCCATCTCTTTCGCCACGTTCACCATCTCATCTAACGATGGGGTGATCAGACCCGATAAACCAATAATGTCGACGTTTTCTTCTCGGGCCACCGACAGGATTTTATCGGTCGGCACCATCACGCCGAGATCAATAATCTCAAAGTTATTGCACTGCAGCACCACGCCCACAATGTTTTTGCCAATGTCGTGTACATCGCCTTTGACGGTGGCAAGCAGGATCTTGCCATTAGTCTGCCCTTGCTGCTTTTCAGCGTTGATGTAAGGTTCAAGGTACGCCACCGCTTGCTTCATCACCCGAGCCGACTTCACCACTTGTGGCAGGAACATCTTGCCTTCGCCAAACAAGTCCCCAACCACGTTCATGCCCGCCATCAACGGGCCTTCAATGACTTCTAGGGGTTTACTCGCTGCCGCGCGAGCCAGCTCGGTATCTTCAACAATAAATTCTGTAATGCCTTTGACCAGTGCATGTTCCAGCCGCTTTTCTACTGGCCAGCTACGCCACTCCGCGGTTTCCGCGACCTCGCTCTCACCACTATCACGATAGCTGTCGGCGATCTCCAATAACCGCTCCGTGGCACCATCGTCTTTGTTGAGCACCACATCTTCTACTGCCAAGCGCAGCGATTCAGGCAAATCATCATAGATGGCTAACTGGCCCGCATTGACGATCCCCATGTCCATGCCATTTTTGATGCAGTGATACAAAAACACCGCATGAATAGCCTCACGGACGGGGTTGTTGCCTCGAAACGAAAACGACACATTTGAGACACCGCCAGAGATCATGGCATGCGGTAAAGTTTGCTTGATATCAGCCACGGCGTTGATGAAGTCGACCGCGTAGTTATTGTGCTCATCAATGCCGGTGGCAACCGCAAAAATATTAGGGTCGAAGAYAATGTCTTCCGGCGGAAAACCGACTTGCTCGACCAGAAGATGATAGGCCCGCGTACAGATTTCTACTTTTCGTGCCTGAGTATCGGCCTGTCCTTGCTCATCAAACGCCATCACTATCACCGCTGCACCATAGCGACGGACTAAACGTGCTTGGTGAAGAAAGGCTTCTTCTCCTTCTTTGAGGGAAATAGAGTTGACGATGCCTTTCCCTTGAATGCACTTAAGACCGGCTTCAATCACCTCCCATTTGGAGGAGTCAATCATCACAGGCACACGGGCGATATCCGGCTCGGCCGCGCACAGATTGAGAAATCGCACCATGGCCTTTTCGGCATCCAACATACCCTCATCCATATTGATATCGATGATTTGGGCGCCGTTTTCCACTTGCTGCAATGCCACTTCAAGCGCTTCGTCATATTGCTCTTCAACGATGAAACGTTTAAAGCGTGCTGAGCCGGTCACATTGGTGCGCTCACCCACATTAACGAACAAGCTATCGCCATTAAWGGTTAGTGGCTCGAGTCCAGATAAGCGACAGGCGACGGGATGGGCCGGCAAGGGGCGAGGAGGATGCGTCGCAACAACATCACTGATCGCTTGAATATGTTCGGGGGTGGTCCCGCAACAGCCACCGACCAAGTTGATAAAGCCAGATGCCGCCCACTCATCAATGTGTGTCGCCATCTGTTCAGGAGAGAGATCATATTCGCCAAAGGCGTTGGGCAAGCCCGCGTTAGGGTGGACAGAGACAAAGCCCTCGCAAATGTCGCTCAGCTCTTTGACGTACTGGCGCAATTCCGCCGGCCCGAGCGCACAGTTCAAGCCAAAAGACAGTGGCTCAACATGACGCAAGGAGTGATAAAAAGCGGCGGTGGTTTGTCCGGATAAGGTACGCCCAGATGCATCAGTGATGGTGCCGGAGATCATAATGGGCAGGCGCAAACCACGAGCATCAAAGACCTTCTCCACCGCAAACGCACAGGCTTTGGCATTCAAGGTATCAAAGATGGTCTCCAACATGATGATATCTACACCGCCCTCAATGAGGGCTTCGGTAGACTCAGCATACACGTCGACTAACTGATCAAAACTGACATTGCGAAAGCCCGGGTCATTCACATCCGGTGAGATCGAACACGTTCGGTTAGTGGGCCCTAACACACCCGCGACAAAGCGGGGTTTAGTTGGCGTTTTCGCCGTCCACGTATCAGCAACCTCACGCGCAAGCCGAGCGGCCGCTAAGTTGATTTCCGCACTCAGCGCTTGCATGTCGTAATCGGCCATCGCGATTTGGGTGGCGTTAAAGGTATTGGTTTCAATAATGTCCGCGCCTGCAGCCAGATAATCACTATGTAGGGCAGCGATTTTATCGGGTTGAGTCAGCACCAGAAGGTCATTGTTACCTTTTACATCACAGTGCCAATCTTTAAAACGCGCGCCACGATAATCGGCCTCATTGAGCCCTAGCCCCTGAATCATGGTGCCCATACCACCATCGATTACCAAAATACGTTCGCGCAGTTGCTGTGTCAGTCGGTCCATACTCATTACGCTTATCATCTTCCTCATTGCGATAATTTCATCCTACCACAGCGAAAATGGAAATCTAGACGTCTATTTAAATGAATTAATATTGATCTATTTCAAATCTGCTGTTCGTTTTGGAAGCGATTTCTATTAATATTTTGTAACTCTTTTTTCCACTCCCTAGCCGTATCAGGAATGATGTATGTCAACCTACGCTATCCTCAGCTTTATGGCCGCTGCCGCCATTATCATCGCGTTTATTAACAGTAAAATTAGCCGCGTCCAAACCACCATCGCAATCACGGCGGGTGCACTTTTACTGTCTTTAGGGATAGTGATTGCCGGTCAGTATCAAGCCCTGCCTCTAAAGGCGATTGCCGCGCAAACTTTAGGGGATATTCATTTTGAGGAGTTTCTCCTTGAGGGTGTGCTTGGCTTTCTACTTTTTGCTGGAGGGCTGGGCGTCAAACTGCCTTCGTTTTCAGACCAAAAATGGGAAATCACCACTCTTGCACTCGGTGCGACGCTGCTCTCCGTGTTTTTAGTGGGATCTGGTGTGTGGGGCGTGTTCCAACTGATTGGGGTACAATTTGATTATATTTACTGCTTACTTTTCGGCGCCCTGATCTCACCCACGGACCCCATTGCCGTGCTTGCGATTGTCAAAAAATTACATGCCCCCATGCGTATTACCACCCAAATCGAAGGCGAGTCGTTGTTTAACGATGGTTTTGGCTTGGTGGTGTTTGTGACTATTTTCACCCTCGCATTCGGACATCAAAACCCAACTTTGGCGGGCACCCTGTCGCTGTTTGCGCAAGAAGCGATTGGCGGCATATGTTACGGCCTAGTTTTAGGCTATGCCTTTCACCGTTTGATTTGTGCCACTAACGATCACTCCATGGAGCTGTTGCTCACTTTAGCCATTCCCAGTGCTGGCTATGTGCTCGCCGATATGCTGCATGTTTCCGGACCACTGGCAATGGTCGTCTCCGGGATCATGATCGGTAACTGGACCCGCTTTATTGGCTTTTCCAAAGAAAGTGAAGATCACCTCGACCATTTCTGGGAACTGGTCGATGAATTTCTTAACAGCTTACTGTTCTTGCTCATCGGCTTAAGCTTGTTGCAAATCACCTTTCATGAAGAGGACTGGATTGTAATGGGTTGTGTCGTGCCTTTAGTGCTAGCGGCTCGCTATTTGAGTGTCAAAGCCTGCTATCTCGGTTTCCGATGCTTTCGCGAATATAACCCGTGGGCTGTGCGCATTCTCACATGGGGAGGATTGCGTGGAGGCCTCGCCTTGGCCATGGCCATGGCGGTACCAGCTGGCATTATTGTGGTCCCAGAAAAACAAATCGATGTCAGAGAGCTGATTTTGGTGATGACTTACGCGGTGGTGGTGTTTTCTATTTTGGTACAAGGCTCAACCATGACCGGCATGGTTGATAAAGCAAACGCAGCTCAAGACGAGATGGACAAGCGCCTTCAATGAACTCCGCTCCTTTGTCTATCATAAAGGCGCCAGATGGCGCCTTTTTTATTCATCAAGCGTAAAGTTAGACGCTGAAAATGTATCCAAATCGAAGGGGGTTTGCTGATAGACACAATAGTTCAGCCAATTCGCAAACAGTAGATGCCCGTGACTGCGCCAACTCACATACGGTGGCTGAGAAGGATCGTCATCCGGGTAATAGTTAATGGGGATCACCGGCTCCATCCCCTCCTCTAAATCACGGTGATACTCATCATGCAAGGTATGCGCATCATACTCAGGATGCCCAGTGACAAACACATTGCGCTTATCTTTGGTCGCGGCCAGATACGTACCCGCCTCATTAGAGGTGGCTAAGATATCCAGATCGGTATGTTCATCCAAATAATGGGGAGAAAAGTCTGCATAACGTGAATGAGGCGCTAAGAAGCTATCATCAAAGCCGCGTAATAGCGGATGCTTAGATAACTCCCTATTTACCTGATGGCGATAAACACCTGATAGCTTTTCTTTGCGGGTTTTCTTAGGCAAATCGTAAAGTAGCTTTAATCCTGCTTGCGCAGCCCAACAGATATAGAGTGTGGAGGTGACATGTTGGTGTGCCCAATTCATCACATCCTGTAAATGCTCCCAGTAAATCACGTCCTCAAATTGCACTAAGCCGAGAGGCGCGCCTGTCACAATCAAACCATCAAAGTTACGCCCCCGCACAGCCTCAAACTGGCGATAGAAGGTATCAAGATGTTCAGTCGGCGTGTTCTTGCTTGGTCGGTTGTCTATCCGTAAAAGCTCAACATCCACTTGCAAAGGGCTATTAGAGAGCAGGCGCATAAATTGCGTTTCTGTCTCGATTTTCTTTGGCATCAGGTTTAGAAGCAGGACTTTCAGCGGACGGATGTTTTGGCTTACCGCACGCGTTTCTGTCATCACAAAGATATTTTCACGCCGCAGAATATTGGTCGCGGGAAGTTGGTCCGGAATTTTAATCGGCATCACTGCCTCCTAGAGATGTTTAGACGTCCAGATATCTAATAACATAACGCAGCCCATTATGGAGCTCAAGCAATAATCACGCAGGATAAAACAATACTCTATTGAGGATAGAAAGGAATCGGTATGGAAGGACAATACGTAAAAACGAAAAAGCCCTCCGCGAATGCGGAGGGCTTAAAAATAACTCTTGGCAGTGACCTACTCTCACATGGGGAGACCCCACACTACCATCGGCGCAGCAACGTTTCACTTCTGAGTTCGGCATGGGTTCAGGTGGTGCCGTTACGCTATGGCCGCCAAGAAAATACTGGTGCTGATAGGCAGATTTGAACTGCCGACCTCACCCTTACCAAGGGTGCGCTCTACCAACTGAGCTATATCAGCGAAAACACTTCATCAAAGTCTTACACATATCTGCTTTGATGATTAAATTCGTTTTTGCCTTCAGATTTTTCAAAAATCTGAAAACAAGAAAGCAAGCCTGGCGATGTCCTACTCTCACATGGGGAGACCCCACACTACCATCGGCGCTGCTTCGTTTCACTACTGAGTTCGGCATGGAATCAGGTGGGTCCAAAGCGCTATGGTCGCCAAGCAAAATTTTGTGTGTCTTCACTTTTCAGTCAAAACACTTAATCTAGAAAGCTGTTCGTTCTCGCCACAATCAACTGGCTTATTTTAAGTCCAACCCAAAACCTCTTGGGTGTTGTATGGTTAAGCCTCACGGGCAATTAGTACAGGTTAGCTCAACGCCTCACAGCGCTTACACACCCTGCCTATCAACGTCGTAGTCTACGACAACCCTTTAGAGAGCTCGAAGCTCTAG
>NZ_MUFO01000052.1:0-17477 GCF_001995345.1 Salinivibrio sp. IB872
GATATGAGCGTTTGGATAGTAGTGTTAATTATTCTATGATTCTATCTTGGTGCAGTCAGCGGCACTGGCTTTTTGGGCTCAAAGCCTTCGATGATGCGACGTTCAAGTGGGTGCCCGAGACGTGCTTCAATCATGCGCAAGTTTTTGGTGTTGTCTTTTGAGACCAATGAAATCGCTTCGCCTTGAGCACTGGCTCGGCCGGTACGGCCAATCCGGTGAACGTACTCGTCGGCTGGGAAGGGTAGATCGTAATTGACCACGCGCTCAAGCGACTCAATATCAATACCACGAGCGGCGACACCGGTCGCAATTAAAAATTGGATGTCACCGTTTTTAAAGTCTTCTAGCAATTGGGTCCGCACGGCTTGGCTGCGTCCACTGTGAAACGCTTCAGCGGCAATGCCCCGTTTTTCCAACTGGGTAGCGAGTTTGGCGGCGCCGTGTTTGGTTTCGATAAAAATTAGCGCCTGCGTCCAGCCATTCTCTTTAATTAAATGGCTAAGTAGTGCGGATTTCTTATCTTTATCGACTGGAATACACCACTGAGTAATGTTCTCTTTCGAGGCATCTCGTGCGGCAATGCTAATTTCTTTGCCTTCATCGCCAATGGCGGCTTTAGCTAGATCGCGCACTTTATTAGACAGCGTGGCCGAAAACAGTAAGCACTGCGTACTTGCCGGCAATCGATCTAGAATATTCTGAATCGCATCAATAAAGCCCATATCGAGCATGCGATCCGCTTCATCCAGCACCAGCACTTCCACCTCATCTAGATAGACGGCACGTTGGCTGAGTAAATCCCGTAGACGTCCCGGGGTGGCGACCAAAATGTCGACGCCGTCGATCAAGGCTTGCTTTTGTGCTTGCTCGTCCATGCCGCCCACCATCGCCAAGGTTTTTAGCTCAGTAAACTGGCAGTCTTGACGTGCGCTTTCGGCCACTTGCAGGGCGAGCTCACGAGTGGGGGCGATGACGAGTGCGCGAGCGCGTTTTTTGCGCCCAGCTTCACCGGCAGATAATTTATCGATGATAGGCCAGATAAAACTCGAGGTTTTTCCGGTGCCCGTTTGTGCCGCAGCAATCAGATCATGCCCTTGTTGGATGATCGGAATCGCTTTCGCTTGAATAGACGTTGGCGTGGTAAAGCCGCGTTGGGCAATGGCTTGGCAAAGCGGGGCGCTTAACCCTAGTTTTTTAAATGGCATAACAGACTCAGCAAACAAGAAGCGTGTGACTGTGTTACCGCCCAGACACACTGAATGGCGTGGAGTCTAGCACGAACCTTACAGTAGCACGACGCAAAATCTGTCGGCGGGTAGTTTCTTGGCTGTTTCGGTGACAAAAGCTCGCTTTATCAATATATTAAAGTTTTTACATCTCGAGAGGCTAGATGGTCACGGCAAAGAGTACGCTGGCCCTCCGCGGTATGATGCGTTTTCGAAAAGGATATCGAACACTGACATGATGAAGTTTTATGCTGCCGACCAATACCAACCTGCGTGCGAGCGATTATTCAATCAATGGCGAGTGGCTATCCAACACCAACTTCCTGAAGCGCGAGTCGAGCACATTGGCGCGTCGTCGATCCCTTCAGCAATATCGAAAGGCGATCTCGATATTTTTGTTGGTGTACCTGCCTTACAGCATGAAGAGGCTGTGGCGCGGCTAGTTGAGTTGGGCTTTCAAGAAAAGCAAGATACGTTACGGACGCCCGAGCTGTGTATGTTGGAATCCAAACAGGATGACGATGTTGCGTTGCAAGTGGTGGCCAATGGCTCTGAGTTCGAAGACTTTCTGACCTTTCGAGACACGCTGCGCGCTAACCCACAACTGGCTCACTCCTACAATGCGCTTAAACGCGCCTGTGAAGGGTTTGAGCAAGACGACTATCGGGAAAGAAAAGCGAGGTTTGTGGAGCAGGTGTTATCTTCGTCAGCCGGTCTGTAAGGCGAAAAACTTTTTTTATCGTCGCCGTGTTCTAACTGTGCTTCTTACGCTTTCTCTGAGGCTAGTTTACTCCTTTAAATCGGCAAAATAAGGGGGTTGTAAGGTCCTGATTGTGAAAGGTTTTATTTTCGTGATTTCAAAGGGTTATGTTGTTAGCCTAGCGGCGCATTGATTGAGGGAATGATATGAAGACACATAACCAGACATTTCACCAAGAGAACTTTTCTCACCAAGATCTCAGTGAGCTCGAATTTAAAGACTGTACCTTTATCCGTTGTGACTTTACCCGCGCTAACCTCCGCGATGTGACGTTCAAGCGTTGCAAATTTATCGAACAGGGTGATATCGAAGGGTGCCACTTTACCGCTGCTAACCTTCGTGATGCCAGTTTTCAGCAATGCCTATTGGCGATAGCCAATTTTAGTTTTGCCAATTGTTACGGCATTGAGATGAGAGAATGCGATCTGAAGGGCGCGAACTTTTCCCGCGCAAACTTTGCCAATCAAGTCAGCCATCGGGTGTACTTTTGCTCAGCGTTTATCACCGGTTGTAACTTGTCTTATGCCAACCTTGCGCAAGCGTGCTTAGAAAAGTGCGAACTGTTTGAAAACCGTTGGATTGAAACCAACCTCCTCAGTGCGTCATTAAAAGAAGCTGATCTGAGTGGTGGTGTTTTTTCGCCCGATGTATGGGGGCAGTTTAGTGTACAAGGTGCGAATTTATGTCACGCTGAGATTGATGGCCTCGACCCACGTAAAGTGGATCTGTCGGGCGTGAAAATCGCCGATTGGCAACAATCTCAGCTACTTGAAAGCTTAGGCCTGATTATTTTTCCGGATGCGCGCTAATGATTAAATATCATACACCAAGCTATCGGCCGTCAAAAATGGCCAATTAAGGCGGTGCGGCTCGGTGTCTGTGCCGTTGAAAAAGTATCCACGGTGCGGCATTGCATGCACGGTATCGCCCTTTTGATACGGTGCGGCTTGCCACGCGTGATGGGTTAGGGTGGCTTCCCATAGTTGTTCACTCTCCCAACCTTGTGGGGCGAGTGAAACCCGCACCTCGGCACCAACCGGGTTGATAGAGACCACCCGCATGGGCAGCGAGAGTTGGCTATTGGGCTTATCAGCCAGGGTTAACTCATGGCTGCGCACATACAAACTGCCTGACTGTTGGGTGTGCGTGTTTAGTGTGGGTTGAATAAAGGCATTGCCGTTTTGCCAGACGCCTTGTTGATAGGCGCCGGAAAAGACGTTCACGTTTCCTAAAAAATCAAACACAAAGCGACTTTTCGGCGCGGCATAAAGGTCGACCGGACTGTCGACTTGTTCAATTTGCCCATTACTCATCACCACCACGCGATCCGATAGCTCGAGTGCTTCGTCTTGGTCGTGAGTGACAAACACACTGGTAAAAGCCATTTCATCATGTAGTCGGCGTAACCATTGGCGCAACTCTTTGCGTACTTGTGCATCTAACGCACCGAACGGTTCGTCGAGCAATAAGATCTCCGGCTGGGTCGCCAACGCTCGCGCCAGTGCGATACGTTGCTTTTGTCCGCCCGATAATTGCTCGGGATGCCGTTGGCCCAGATGGCCTAACTGCACGACCTCAAGCAGTTGGTTCACCCGTTGCGTAATCGTGGCTGGGGAGGGGCGCTCGCGACGTGGCATCACTTGCAAGCCAAAGGCGATGTTCTCTGCCACCGTCATATGTTTGAACAAGGCGTAGTTTTGAAAAACAAACCCGACACGGCGATCCCGCACATGGACGCGGGTGACATCGCGCTCGCCAAATAGGATCTGGCCGCTGTTACTGCTTTCTAATCCGGCAATAATGCGCAATAACGTGGTTTTACCGGAGCCTGAGGGCCCAAGCAGTCCCATCATCTCGCCTTGCTCTATGGTAAGGGATAACGGCGATAACGCTTGGAACTGGCCAAAGTGTTTAGTGATGTTGTTCAGTTGAATACGCATGGCTTACGGCTCACTTTGGTTCGTTTGTAAGGTTAAGCGGGCAGGCGTTGACGCACTGCTTTCATCCATCGGCGCGGTACTGGCGTGTGCACGGTGTTGACGCCATTCCACCAAGGCTTTCAATGCCAAGGTAGCGAGTGCCATAAAGGCAAGTAATGACGCACAGGCGAAGGCTGCTTGAGTTTGGTAATCTTCGTAAAGAAGCTGTACCTGCAAAGGCAGGGTATTGGTTTGACCGCGAATGCTGCCTGACACCACAGCGACCGCACCAAACTCGCCGATGGCACGGGCATTAGTCAAAATGACCCCGTAGATGAGGGCCCACTTAATATTGGGCAAGGTGACACGGCGAAAAAGCTGCCACCATGATGCGCCTAACACCACGGCTGCTTCTTCTTCCGCTTGCCCTTGCTGCTGCATGAGCGGGATCAGCTCGCGGGCGACGAAAGGGCAGGTAACAAAAATAGTGACTAGCACAATGCCGGGTAGGGCAAACATCACTTGAAGATCATGCTCAAACAGCCACGCGCCTAGCCAGCCGTTACTGCCATAAAGCAGCAAATAGAGTAAGCCTGCGACCACGGGCGACACGGCAAACGGGATATCAATCAAGGTGGTGACCAGCTTTCGTCCCGGAAATTGGAAACGGGTGACCGCCCATGCCAACATCACACCAAATACGAGGTTAATGGGTACCGTGAGAACGGCCACCAACAACGTAAGGCCAATCGAGTGGCGAGTATCCGGTGCGAGTAAGTGTTGGAAATAACTTGTGATGCCATCGGCGAAGGCAATGAAAAAGATGCTCACCAGTGGCACAACCAATACCAGCGCCACGAGCAGCAGCATAAGCGCGATTAAACTGCGCCTGATCCATGGGGTATCACCGATTCTCACCGAGTTTGTGCTCATAAAGTGTCCTTACCGCCCGTGAATACGTTTTAGATAACGGCCTTGCCAAAGGTTAATGGCAAACAACAATGACAGGGATGCCATCAAGATCACCGAGGCAATGGCACTCGCCGCTGGGAAATCAAACTCTTGCAAGCGAACAAAGATCATCAGCGACGTGATCTCGCTGACGTAGGGCATATTGCCAGCAATAAAAATCACCGCACCGAATTCACCCAGACTGCGGGTAAATGATAAGGCCACACCCACTAACAACGCCGGTTTGATGGTCGGCAGAATAATCCGCCAAAACACCGCACCGTCACTTGCCCCGAGCACAGTGCCCGCTTCTTCTTCCTCTTGGGAGATCTCTTCCAACACGGGTTGGATGGTACGTACCACAAACGGCAAGCTGGTAAACATCATGGCAATCACGATCCCAAGCGGCGTGTAGGCAACTTGGATACCGACGTTGGCAAGCACACTGCCTATCCAGCCGTTATCGGCGTACAGGGTGGCGAGCGTGACGCCGGCAACGGCGGTGGGCAGAGCAAACGGCAAATCAACCAGCGCATCGACGAAGCGTTTGCCTGCAAAGTCGTATCGCACCAGCACCCACGCAAAGAGTAGGCCAATCACACCGTTTAATAATGAGGCAATCAGCGCCGCACCGGCCGTGACTTTATAACTGGCGACAATCCGTGGGTCAGTGATGGCAAACCAGTATTCTTGCCATGTCATTTGGCTGGTCTGCATGATAAAGCCGCTGGCCGGTAACAGCAGAATCAAGCTGATGAACAGCAAAGACACGCCTAAACTGWTGCCAAATCCGGGCAGCACGCGCTGCTGACGTGCTGCCCAAGGCATCGATTGGCGTTGATACGATAGCGATGGCATAGCGTCTCAATACCTAGAAAGAATTAACGGCGTTGCAGTTGGTCGAGTTTTCCGCCACTGGCAAAGTGCGTTTTCATGGCCTGGTCCCAACTCCCTGCGATAGATTCAACGGTCAGCAATTCGACTTCAGGGAAACGATCGGCATTGTCTTTGACCACGTCAGGGTGATGGACACGGTAGTTAAAATCGGCCAATAAACGCTGTGCTTTTTCGCTGTATAGGTAAGAAAGATACTCGGTTGCCAACTCAGTGGTGCCGTTGCGTTTGGCGTTACGCTCTACCACGGCAACGGGGAACTCAGCCAAAATCGAGGTTTTAGGCACCACAATATCGTACTTGTCGCTACCATATTGCTGGCGGATATTGTTGACTTCTGATTCAAAGGTGACCAGCACATCGCCAATGCCACGTTCAACAAATGAGGTGGTTGCGCCGCGGCCACCGGTATCAAACACCGCCACATTGGCGAGAAGCTGTTTCAAAAATTGGTCTTGTTGCTCGGTGTTGTCTTTTCCGAACGCCTTTTGCGCATAACCGAGTGCGGCAAGATAGGTATAACGCGCATTACCGGAGGTTTTTGGATTCGGGAAAACAGAAGCAACGTCGTCCTTGGCCAAATCATCCCAATTTTCAATATTCTTTGGGTTGCCCTTGCGCACCAAAAACGCGGTGGTGGAGTAGTACGGCGAGCTACTGTTGGGGAAATTCTCTTTCCAGTTTTTGTCGATCAACTTGCCGCGATCGTACAGGACCTGCACATCCGTGACTTGGTTGAAGGTGACAACATCCGCTTGCAGCCCCTGCATGATGGCGCGTGCCTGCGCCGAGGATCCACCATGCGACTGCTTAATGGTCACCGACTCTCCGGTTTTTTCTTGCCAGTGCGCCGCAAACAGCGGATTGTAATCAGCAAAAAGCTCCCGTGCGATGTCGTAAGATGAATTCAAGAGGGTTTGCTCGGCGGCAGATACCGGCGCCGCGCTGGTGGCAAGCAAGGCCGAAAGAGCCAGAGTTTTGAATACCTTCATTGTAAAAATCCTTGATGGCCGTTTGTTGCTGTTATCAGCAAAGAAAGTTGGGATAGGTCACAGAATAAAAGTAATCGAAGGGAATAAAAAATAGGTTAACTATAACCATTTTGTATATGTTAGTGAAAAAATGTCTGCGTGTCGCACATAGCCTCCTTGTAGGATATGTCGATAGACAGTGCCTTACGCGGTGTTGAAAGCACCCATTAGGCAGGCAATTCATGAACCATGCAGAGGTAAGCAACGTGGCTGATTTCCCCACGCTTGAAAATTATGTGGGTCAGACCCCTTTGGTGCGCTTGCAGCGCCTAGCCGCAGCGACAGGTAGCACTGTTTTGGTCAAACTCGAGGGCAATAACCCAGCCGGTTCGGTGAAAGACAGACCCGCACTTAATATGATCGTGCAAGCAGAAGCACGGGGAGATATCCAACCCGGCGATACCTTGATTGAAGCGACCAGTGGCAACACTGGGATCGCGCTGGCGATGGCAGCGGCGATTAAAGGCTATCGACTGATTTTAATCATGCCTGAAAACGCCACACAGGAGCGCAAAGATGCCATGCGAGCCTATGGCAGTGAGCTTATCCTCGTCTCTCAAGCGGCGGGGATGGAAGGCGCACGCGATTTAGCTTTATCCATGCAGGCACAGGGTAAGGGCAAAGTGTTGGATCAGTTTAATAACCCGGATAACTGGCAGGCGCACTTAACGGGTACGGGCCCAGAAATTTGGCAACAAAGCCAGCAACAAATCACCCACTTTATCGCCAGCATGGGCACCACAGGCACCATTGTGGGAACGTCAAAGTACCTAAAAACGCAAAACCCCACGATTAAAACCATTGGCTTACAGCCTACCGAAGGGAGTGCGATCCCTGGTATTCGGCGCTGGCCGGCTGAGTATTTACCTGGCATTTATACCGACGAGCATATCGACGAGGTGATGGACATTTCTGAGCAAGATGCGAAAGAGACTGCGCGCGCCCTCGCCAGAGAAGAGGGTATATGTGCAGGTGTTAGCTCGGGTGGTGCGGTGTTTGCGGCCCTGCAAGTCGCGAAAGCCGAACCCGGCTCTGTGGTGGTGGCCATTGTTTGCGATCGCGGCGACCGTTATTTGTCGTCGGGACTGTTTTCGTAAACGCTGATCAGCAGGTATAAAAAAGGTGACCCAAGTCGGGTCACCCAGTTTGATGTGAGCAGTGAGCGCATTACGCCTTGGCAAACTTGTAGGTGCGATAGCCACCAATTAAGTTGCGGGCTTTAAAGCCATGATTGACCAGTTGGCGATAGGCGACATTGCCTCTGAGTCCGACTTGGCAGTACACCACAACTTCTTTGTCTTTCGGTAGTTCATCGATGCGTCCACGCAGTTCGTCGACCGGAATGTGCACATCGCCCTCAATCAATTGACCGTTTTCGCGCTCGGGTGCATTGCGCACATCAAGTAGCACTTGATCGTCGGTGAGGTTGTCTACCTCATCAAAGTGGATCGGCGTTGCGTCACCTTTAAGAATATTGGTGGCCACAAACGCCGCTTGGTTAATCACATCTTTGGCACTGCCATACGGCGGCGCGTAGGTGAGCTCGAGATGTTGGAGCTGCTCAACGGTCATGCCAGCACGTTGTGCCACGGCCATGACATCAATGCGTTTATCAATGCCATCTTTACCCACGGCTTGGGCGCCTAAAATCGCGCCCGTATACGGGGCAAACAGCAGCTTAAATGAGACAATCTCTGCGCCGGGATAGTAACCCGCATGACTGGCGGCGTGAACATAGACCTTTTGGTAGTCGATGTCAGCGTGCTTGAGTTGTTTCTCGTTTTGGCCCACTGAGGCGATCGCAAGATCGAATACTTTACAGATAGCGGTGCCTTGGGTGCCGAGATAATGCTCAGTACTTCCTAGCATGTTGTCAGCGGCCATGCGTCCTTGACGGTTCGCCGGACCCGCCAGTGGCACTAACGTTGGTTTATGGGTCACAAAGTCAATCTCTTCCACTGCATCGCCGACCGCGTAAATATCGGGATCTTGGGTTTGTAGAGTACTGTTGACTACAATTCCGCCTTTTTCACCAATGGCAAGCCCCGCTTGTTGCGCCAGCGTGACTTCAGGCTTAACGCCAACCGCCATAATCAAGAGTTCGGTATCCAGTTTGTCGCCATTATTGAGTGTCAGACGTAAAGCGCCTTCTAGGTGTTGCGGCTCACTAGGCTCGCCGGCATCATCACTGGCGACATGCGTGGTAGGAATAAACTCGGCGGACTCCAGCGCGGTGCTTAAACGTAAGTCGACCTCTTGGTCGCGAATGGTTTGATGGACAAACCCCGCCATTTCGCGGTCGACGGGCGTCATCACCTGATCGGCCATTTCCAACAGGGTGGTTTTAATCCCGCGTTGATGCAGCGCTTCCATCATCTCAAGACCAATAAAGCCCCCGCCGACGACAGTCGCATGACTGGGATTATTCATATCAATGGTATGCAAAATCGCATCCATGTCTGGAATATTGCGGAGCGAGTGGGTTAGCGGGTTATCTAAGCCAGGAATAGGCGGCATGATGGGGGCCGCACCTGGGCTTAATAGCAACTTGTCGTAGCTTTCTTGATAGTCGCTGCCATCGGCACGGGTGACGGTGACGGTTTTGGCCTCGCGGTTAATCGCAGTGACCGTGCTGTTGATGCGCACGTCCACATTAAAGCGGGCGCGGAAACTGTCTGGGGTTTGCAGCAAGAGTTTACTGCGGTCGGTAATGTCACCGCCAATATGATAAGGCAAACCACAGTTCGCGAACGAGACGTAAGGGCCCCGCTCGAACATGATGATTTCGGCTTCTTCACTTAAACGACGGGCGCGAGCGGCGGCAGAAGCGCCACCGGCGACGCCGCCAATAATCACGATTTTGGTCATTATGACTCCATTAAGCGTTGCTGAGTCCAAGTTTTTTCAGGAAAAAGGCAGCCGGACAAATCCCTGTAAACGCACTTTGGATCAGGTTTACGCCAACGAAGACGGTTAGCCAAACAAATTGGCTGTGAACTGTGAGGGTAAGCACGACAGAAAGTAGCACCATCATGCCAGCGATTACGCGTACGCCATTATCAATTGTCATAGCAAGACTCCTTTGCATCCTCTATACGATTACCCGACAGACCGAACCGCTTTGGCTCGAACGCCTTAAGTGTTTGTCGGCACTCGGATCACTCTAGAAGTTATATTTAGAAAAGTCTAATAATAATTTATCTAAATTAGAATTGACTAAATAAAATGCCGCGCTAAGCTATGAGTATTGGCGAAAAAGGAGTGGGTGATGGCAGAGTCAACGGTGCCGTTTGAGGCAGAAAGCGTACCGGATATGGACATCAGTGCCATGCGAGAGCAAGCGTCTCTCGTGGCGACCATGTTGAAAGTGATGGCCCACCCTGAGCGATTAATTGTGCTATGCCAGCTTTTGGCGGGAGAGATGTCGGTGGGGCAATTGCTGCAAGGGTCGCGCCTAAGTCAGTCCGCGTTTTCTCAGCACCTTAGCGTGCTTAAGCGGCATCAACTGGTCAAGGTACGTAAGTCATCGCAGCAGGTGTTTTATCAGCTCAATGACCCCCACGTCGCGGCGATTATCGCTACCTTACAGCGGCTTTATTGTGCCTGATGTGTCTGAATCTGAGAGATCAGCACATATTCATCGCCAGTCAATGCGCTAAGTTAATTAACATTCAGCGTTTTTACCTATCGTTTTCTTGTCGTTACTGTCATCAGCCAAAGGATCGAATATGCGAGATGCTCAGCCACAAGGTCAGCTGATCACCCGAGTGATGAACAGCTTCTTCCCGCCCATTCTCATTGTGCTCGCGCTGTTGGTGGGCGCGGCGGCACTGTGGCTCACTCCCAAAGAAGAAGATCCGCAAATCGTGGTGCCAATGGCGGATGTGGTGGTGCAAGCGCCCGGTTTGAGTGCCCCGCAAGTGGCAAAGCAGGTGACGCAGCCTCTGGAGAAAAAAGTCAGCCAAATTGATGGGGTGGAGTATGTGTATTCCACCACGCAAGCAGGATCTGCGTTGGTCACGGTGCGCTTTTACGTTGGCGAAGATCGCGAGTCTGCCTTGGTGAAGCTGTATAACAAGCTTTATGCCAATCAAGATGCGATCCCAGCCGCGGTGAGCGAGTGGGCGATAAAGCCGGTAGAAATTGATGATGTACCGATTGTGATTGCGGCGCTGCTTAGCGACAACCCTGATCAGCTCGACCATTATGCACTGCGACGCATTGCCGAGCAGGCGAACTTGGATCTTAAAGCCCTTCCCGAAACCAATGCGGTGAAGGTAGTGGGTGGGGCGCCGCGTCAGGTGTTGGTCACGCTTGACCCTGCCGCCATGGCTAGCTATCAGATCAGTGTGTCTGATCTCACCAATGCCTTTTCGTTGAGCCATCAAAAGCGTGATATTGGCGATATTCAGCATCAGGGTGAGCGCTATTTATTAAAAACCGGCCAATGGTATCAAAGCCTTGAGGACATCCGCCATTTAGTGGTGGCGGTGGTGAATGGCAAACCTGTGTATCTGCAGGATGTGGCCGAGTTATCGGACGGTGCGCAAGAGCCCACCACAGATACGTGGATCCAATCGACCGATGATAGCCAGCCGCATCCAGCGGTGTTTCTCTCGGTGGCAAAGCAAAAAGGCGCCAACGCGGTCAGCGTGGCTGAGGATGTCACCGCCACGCTCAATCATTTGGTCGCTACGCAGTTTCCCGAGGGCGTGAGCGTCGAGATCATTCGCAATTACGGCCAAACCGCTGATGCCAAAGTGAAAAATTTGGTGTCCAGCCTCGGTATTGCGGTGCTCACCGTGGTGGTCTTTGTCGGCTTGTTTTTAAACTGGCGAAGTGCCTTAGTGGTGGCGATTGCGATCCCAATCAGTTATGGCGCGGCATTAGGGCTGGATTTAGCCTTTGGCTACTCGATTAACCGCGTCACCTTGTTTGCGTTGATCTTGGCGTTGGGGCTGATTGTTGATGATCCGATTGCCAGTATCGACAACATTGAACGGCACCTGACCCATGATAACAAGCCGCGTGGCCGCACGATTGTGCTGGCGATGCTAGAAATCAAGCGCGCATTGATTATGTCGACCGTGGCGATTGTGATTGTGTTCACCCCGATGTTTTTTATCACCGGCATGATGGGGCCATACATGGCACCGCTGGCATTCAATGTGCCGGTCAGTGTAGTGATCAGTACCTTGGTGGCGTTTTTAGTCACCCCTTGGCTTGCTAAAAAAATTGTCCGTGCTTCCAATAAAGGCGATGACTATCGCATTGAGACCACGTCGCTGTACCGTGGCTATCGGCGCGTGTTGCTGCCATTGCTAGAAAACAATCGTCGCGCCAAAGCGTTTTTATGGATGGTGGGCGTGTTGTTTGTCATCGCCGCTCTGCTGCCTGCTTTGCGCCTCGTGCCGCTTAAGCTGTTGCCGTATGACAATAAAAACGAGTTTCAGGTGGTACTGGATTTACCGGAAACCGCTAATCATGTCGATACCTCCAATGCGCTGCGAGAGATGAACCGTTACCTACAAACGCAAGCCGAGGTGGTGTCGGTATCCGGCTTTGCCGGGCTCGCCTCACCGATGGATTTTAATGGCATGGTGCGCCATTACTTTACTCGCCATGCGCCTTACCAAGGTGAACTGCGGGTGGTGCTGGTGGATAAGCACCGGCGCACGTTGCAATCACATGGCTTGGTCACGCGGATGCGTGATGAATTAGAAGCCATCGCAGCAAAATATGATGCCGAGGTGCAATTAGTGGAGATGCCACCGGGTCCGCCTGTGCTGGCAACCATTGTCGCGGAAGTGTATGGCTCGCCAAGCACGCCGTATTCAACCCTACAAGCGCAGGCGACTCAGGTGGCCGAGCGATTAAAGCGTGAAGCCTTGGTGTCAGAAGTGAGCACCAGTGTTCAAGGGCCTCTATCGAGCTGGCAGTTTGAAGTGGACCAAGAAAAAGCCGCCTTGTCTGGCATTGCGGTAGCCGATATTAACCAAGTCCTCAGAGCCGCGAACCAAGGGGTCACGCTGGCCCATTTAGCCGATGCCGATGAAATGGATCCCTTGCCCGTGAGGCTGCAACTTGCGCCAGATGCCCGTGATCAGCTTGATGCGCTGCTCGCACTGCACGTACGTGGTCGGGCTGGAGTGGCTAAGCAATCGGTACGAGGTGCCTTGCTTGATGCGCCGCAACCGCTGGTCGCGTTGAGTGAGCTCGGCCATTTTACGCGCCAGCCCGTTGACCAGCCTATCTATCATAAGAATTTACGCCCCGTCGTGTATGTGTATGCCGAACCCACTGGACGGGTGCCGGGCGAAGTGGTCGCCGATGTGATGGCCGATTTTAATCAACCAGAGTCGGACAGCGCTCGCCCGCTATCAGCGCGTAGTTATTTGGATAATGGCGCGGGTGATGGCTGGCAGGTGCGTGACGGTATCGAGGTGGTATGGAGTGGTGAAGGCGAGTGGAAGATCACCATTGATGTTTTCCGCGATCTGGGGATTGCCTATGGCGCGGCGCTGCTGGGTGTCTTTATTGTGATGCTGATACAAACCGGGCTACCGGCGGTGTCGGGCATTATTATGCTTGCGATCCCACTGACTGTAATTGGCATTATGCCGGGCTTTTGGTTACTCAATGGCTTAAGCGGTGAGATCAATGGCTACCCAAATCCGGCGCTGTTCACCGCCACCGCGATGATTGGCATGATTGCACTGGCGGGGATTGTAGTGCGCAACTCATTGGTATTGATTGAATTTATTCAACAGTCACTCGCTCAAGGTATGGCGCTGAGTGACGCCTTAGTACAAGCGGGCGCAGTGCGAATGCGGCCCATTTTGCTGACCGCCGGCACCACCTTATTGGGGAATGTGATTATCACTCTCGACCCGATTTTTAATGGGTTAGCTTGGGCGATTATTTTCGGTATTGCCGCGTCTACCGTGTTTACCTTGCTGGTTGTGCCTGTGGTGTACAACCTCGCGTATCAAAATCATCCCACCCACGGCCTATCAGTAGAAGGAGAGAATGCATGAGGGCAAAAAAAGGTGTACTCGCACTGGTGCTAGGCACTGGGCTATTAACCCTGTTTTTGGTAATGGCTGGGGTGTTTACCGCGAACGTGGCGCCCGTCTCAACACCGACTGAGACACCGAATGATGTTGAGACACTGACGCTCAAAGCGGTCGAACAGCCACAAACCCGCGTTTTTTCCGGCCAGTTGGAGGCCAGGCAGACGGCAACCTTAGCGGCGCGAATGACCGCAACCGTCGCGGAGGTGCTGGTTGATGTCGGCGACCGCGTTGAGCAAGGGGATGTGTTGCTGCGTTTGGATAATGCCGATCTCAGTGCCAAAGTCCGCCAAGTGCAACAAGCCTTGGCCTCGGCGCAATCGCAACTCAACACTGCGCGCAGTGACTACCGCCGCATGGAGACCTTGTTGGCGAAAAAGCTGGTGCCTCAATCTCAATTCGATGAGGCGGAGAATCGCTTAAAAACCGCGCAGTCTGAGTATCGTCGTGCCCTTGCTGCAGTGGATGAAGCTGAAACCCAATTTGGCTTTAGTCTGGTGCGCGCGCCATTTTCGGGGTTGATGACAGATAAAATCATCAACCAAGGGGATACGGCGACACCGGGCGCGGCGCTGCTATCCCTGTACAATCCTGAAAGCATTGAAGCGACGGTCAATGTGGCGGAATCTGCGTTACCCTTTGTCGACATCGGTCAATCATTAACGGTTACGCTCCCCACCTATAATAAAACCCTCTCGGGCGTGGTGCGCACCGTGACACCGGCCGCCGATGCCACGTCACGCAGTTATCGTGTTGTAGTGACACTGCCAAACACGGAGATGAGTGATACTTTGCTACCGGGTATGTTTGCAAAAGTGACCGTGTCACAAAAGGCTGAGCCAGTGCTTTATCTACCGAGCAATGCGTATTATCAAATTGGACAACTTAACTATGTGAAGGTGCTCGATGCGGGTGAGGCCAAGACTCGGCTTGTATCGCTGACACAGCAAGGGCGCGTACGTAAGGGGTTAAAGCCTGGTGAAGTGATCATTATAAATCCGAAAAAAAATAAGTGATTCAGATCGCGTTCTCGCAGATATTATCAATACTTAAGGTGAGTTTTCCTAATAGGAGTTCACTATGAAAATAGCGATACGTTCTGTAGCCGGCCTCGCTGCGACAGCCCTTACTGGTGCTGCGCTGCTATCTTCACCAGCCCTCGCGTTAGACACATCATCACTTAAAGCCTGTGGGGATGGCGCTGGCTGGCCCCCCTATACCTTTGAAAAGGGCGGACAAGTTCAGGGTTATGATGTCGATGTATTAAATGCGATCTTTGCGAGTCGAGGCGTGGATGTCAGTGTAGAAATGCCCCCTTGGAAACGCTGTGTACTGCGAACGAAAGCCGGTAATTATGACATTGCCTTGAGTGCGTCGTTTAACGAAGAGCGCGATCGAGACTTCTTACTTACAGAATACTATTACACCTTACAACCCAGCTATATCTATTCAACGACTCAATATCCAAATGGTTTACAAGTCAATTCAGTCCAAGACTTGGATAACCTCCGTATGTGTGGGTTGTTGGGTTATAACTACACAGGTTTTGGTGTCGATGACAGTAAAGTAAGAAAGTCGGCAAAAAGCTTCGAGCAGTTAGTGCAAAAAACGGACGCCGGGCGCTGTGACGTATTCTTGGCGCGTTACGAAATCTTAGCTGGGTTTAAAGTCGCCCAAGGGATTGACTATTTGGCGGATAACATGAAAGCAGTCGCTGTACCGGGTAATAGCGGGGATAAGTTTTATATGATGATTTCTCGCGAACACCCTGAAGCCAATGAAATAAAAGCCACGCTAGACGCTGGATTCAAAGAAATGCGTGAAGCCGGCCAACTGCAAGCAATGTTGGATGAGTACCTCAATTAATATATTTTATGGGATTACCAATCGTTATTGAGCGCTACGCTTATCCAAGATAAAAAAAGAGGTGTGTGCATCTCTTTTTTTGATTTGTTCGATACTGTTCCGGCCGAGCGCGGAAATCGAGCCCTATGGCTGCTTCATTTCCCTTTAGTGGGTAGACATGGCTAATCACATCATTAGGTGAAAGCCCAACGTTTCTGACATAACTGGCTTTGGTGAGGAGTTTACCGGCAACGTCGGCCCAACTTGCCATGGCGAATTCGGGATCAATCGCGACAACGGTTGCAAGGCTATCGGTGAGATAGGTATCTCTAAATATCGCTGCTTCAATTTTAGAGCGAATTAACGCGGCCTTTCGATTGATGTCTTCTTTCTCCTCTTTAATCACTTGTTCAATGATATAATTATGCGTGCTGACAACGGCTAGTCCAGCAAGTAGAGTAAAGCCTAATGTAAACACTAAAAACCATCGATTGAACTGTCGCTGAAAAAGCATCGCACACCCTATAGAACAAAAAAAAGAAGGGGCTGGTGCATCCCTTCTTTTAGTTTATCCAAGACTTTTATTTTCGATCACTTAATGCCATATTTTTCAACAATTTTATCGAATGTCCCGTTGGCTTTTATTGCTTCTAGCCCTTTGTTATAGGCATTAATAAATAGATCACCGTCTGGATTCGCTTTACCGGAGGTGACGTGAAGCGGTTTCGATGAGAGGGGCTTATTCGTAAACGCAAACGCATTTGCGTCCATACCTTCTTCTTTCATCACGGACAGCGCGACAACCTTGTCTTCTAAGGTGAGATCGATACGATTAGCGAGTAATTTCTTCAAATTTGTGACTAAGTTATTCGCTTCTGGCTTATCAAAACTGTCTGAGGCGAGAAACGCATCGCCATACCCATAGTCGCGGATGATACCAACCGTTTTTCCGTCTAGCCCACTAAGGTCGGAAAACTGGAAGCTGTCACCGGCGCGCTTGATAAATGTCAGCTCATTGGTGAGATAAGAATCGCTGTAGTGTAAAAAATCAGTGCGAGCTTCGGTGTACCAAGTGGCCGGCAGCAAATCGATGGTGCCTTTACTCACCGAATCGAGTGCGCGGGCCCAAGGCATAATTTTGAACTCAACGTCATAGCCTTGCGTTTTCATCGCTTCTGTTAATAGCTCAACCGAGATACCGGGCATGGAGGCATCGGTTGTCACAAACGGCGGCCAAGGGTCTTGGGCGGCGGTTAATGTGCGCGCCATTACCCCTGGTGCCATCAAAAGAAACAGTAAGCCAACTGTAAATATCTTTTTCATTGTCGCTCCTTGTGATGTACCAGATTGTTATGTTTTAAATTTACCCATCTGTCCTTTAATGTTTTCACTCAGCTCCAGCACTTTGTCTGTTCGAGCTGCGTTTTCTTGTGCGCCTTCGGTCACATAATTCGTGGCGTCTGACGCTTCGTTGATCGCTTGACTGACTTCATCAATGGCTTGACGTTGTTCGTCAGTTGCTTGCGAGATTTGTCCACTACGCTCGGAAATATCGGTGATAGTTTCGCGCACTTGGCTGACCGACTCTTGTGACTCAGAGACGCGACCCGCAGTGCTTTCTAGGATGCTACCGATACGTTTGATCTCTTTCTCCACTGACTCAGTCGCTTCGCTCAATGATTTGATGTTGGATTGAATTTGCTCGGTCGATTCGCTGGTCTTAACCGAGAGACTACGCACTTCATCGGCAACCACCGCGAAACCGCGACCTTGCTCGC
>NZ_MUFO01000053.1:0-16920 GCF_001995345.1 Salinivibrio sp. IB872
TTCGAGCAACGCTTCATCTGTATCTGTAAACGGATAAACCTGTTCTGACGGCTTTCTTTTGGCAAGTACCTCTGCTCTGTGCTTGGCATAGCGGCCTTCATTGGCTTGCACATACTCCCATGCTTGATCGCTTTGTTCGAAGCGAGCCTTGCGATGGCGAGCGAGTTTTTCTTGTTGTGTTTCTTTGGCCGCTGGAGCTTCTGGCTGTGTGTCCCCTTCAATCCAGCGCGTGTTTATTCGACTGATGTCCACTTTCATCATCTCGTGTTTCTACATAACGGCATGATATAACAGAAAATCCTGAGGCAAAAACTTGCCCCAAATTAAAAAATCACACAAAAGATAACAAATAACAATGACTTAAAATTTTTTCACATTATGTGTGAACACTCGACATGAGCCATTTTTCGAAGTGGTGTATCAAAATGAAGGGAAAACGCGCCCGTTTGTAATCAACAGAGGAGGCGCGTTTAGTCACTTATCGCGTGACCAGATCGGCACGAATGATTAACGCTCACGTGCAAAGATAAGATTATCACCCTTTGCATGGGCAATGTTTCGAGCGGTTTCGCACTCTTCTAAATCCCCCGCCGTTTCACATAGTCGGCCAGCGTACTCGGGGGCGTATCAATCAGCCGCGCGGTTTCGCGCAAGCTAAGCCCCATGGTGCGATACTTCTCAATTTGCTCCCGTTTGGCATCGAGTTTTAGCTTTGCAGCGGGTCCTTTTGGCCGCCCTAAACGAATGCCTTTTTCTTTGCGTGCGGCGAGTGCTTCACGGGTGCGCATGCGGATAAATTCGCGCTCAATCTCACCGGCCAAGCCCAACACGGTCGCCACAATACGCGCTTGCATCGAGCCGTCGAGCTGCATGTTTTGTTTGGCGATATGCACGTTTAACTGATGCGCCATGCAGTGCTCTAAAATCTCGAGCACTTGCAGCGTGGAGCGTGCCATTCGCGAGATCTCAGCAAACACAATGGTGTCTCCCGACTCCATGCCACTAAGCAGCTGGCCAAGTCGCCGTTCGTGCCATTTTTTGGCGCCCGAGGCGGTGTCTTCCACAAACTGTAAGTTGGCCAATCCGGCTCGGTTGGCATAATCCAAAATACCGTGTTTTTGGTTGGCCGTGTCTTGGCTGTCGCTCGAGACGCGAAGATAAGCGTAATTGGGCATGGGCGCACCTCCTTCACGTTATAGTGCGAAGTGCGCGAGGGGCTTGCTATTTAAGCGATTGATAATGCGACGAGAATCACGACTTACGTCAGTGATGTAACTTACATAATGCGAATAACTTACGTAAGTTACTTAACTTATTCTTTGTCGTTTTCCGTGGCAAGCATTTCACTACGAATGGTATTCAGGCGCGAGATAAACGTCGCATCAATCGGTTTGTCTTCGGGCATTTTGATGATCCCAAGCTCGACCGAGCGCAGCGCAAAATCGTGCTTGTCTGTCAGCTCTCCGCCATACGGCCAGCTCATCACAACCTGCCAGGCTTCGCGTACGAGCGTCAGCATAGGATCATCCGGTGCTGGCTCAGCCGCGAGTTTTTCCCGTGCTTGTTTTTCTGCCATTTGATCGTGCGTTTTCCAACGATACAAGAACTGTACTGCCACCATTTTTCGTCCCTGCATGATTGGCGCAAAGCCCACATTGCCGGTTTTGCTGTCGGTGTGAAATTCAAGCTCTTTGATCACTTCGGGACACTGCATCATTTCTTTGATCGGTTTGCGGATACAGCGGTCGATAAACACTTTGTTGCTGCGATAGCTCGGCTTGATCAGATTGCCCTTTTCATCCAGCAGTCCAAATAAGCCGTGTAGCGCTTCGATTGATTGCGGATGCAACACGCCGGTCTCACGAAAGCGCGATAACAGCGTGAAGAGGCGTTTTGAGTGCTCAGATTTGAGCTTTCTAAATGCGTGGTGATTGATCTGCGCATGACCGGCTGAGTAATCCACATACGCGTGCAACAGCTCGGAGTTGGGCACGATGGTCAGTTGCCCTTTCTGATAGCGCACACGCGCGAACAGCGGGATAAAATCGAACTCTTGTTCGCTGTCGTTCTGAATACCGACTTTGCGGCTCGATAAACGCTCAGCAACAGGACGCAGGGTCGGATAGAGCTGTTTAGCATCTAACCCAAACCAATCTTTAAGCACGTCTGATGAGAAGACATAGCGCGGCGCGTGGATGTCGCGGCGCTCAAGATAGTCATTCCAGTGATCGCGATGGAGCTTAGCCAAGAACAGCGCCATCATGTCATGCTCACGCGCAGTGAGGCCAAGTTGGCTGAAAACAAGCTCATGACTTTTCTTGAAAAACTGTTTGGGTAGGTCGCTTGCGGTTTCTGTTGAAACTTGAAAGCGGCGATCTGTATCGTCTGTCATTAAAAGATTCCGTGCCAAGGGTCACATTTTTTTAGTGTGAGTGCTTAGCATACTAAAAATCTGTTACCGTTAAAGCGCTTTTCTCCCCAAACACTAAAAATCTGTGACCAATACGATCTAATTAGTCGCCCTGTTCACTTTTCACCCAACACGCTGTTTTGATTAGTCACAGACACTAAAAATCTGTGACCATTAGATAAATAATCGCATGACACTAAAAATATGTGACCATAACACTAAGAAAACGATCCGAAACACTAAAAAAATGTGACCATAGACTAAAAATATGTGACCGCAAAGGCCTAAAACACTAAAAATCTGTAACCACAACACTAAAAAAGTGTGACCTTTAGCGTTATAAGATAATGATTTTAAATGACTTTTTATACGCTATAGATCTTTATAGATCTCTTATAGAGATCTTATAGATCTATATAGATTATTATAGAGACTGTGGATTGTGGATAACTCGCTGAGTTACCACACAAATCCACAGTTCCCATAATCAATCTTTTTGTGTTTTTTCAAGAAGGGCGACGATCTCATCGTCAGATAACGTCGCTAAGTGAGCCACAGCCGCTGTGACGACTTTGGAACGACTGCAGCGGAATGTACGCGGCTTAAGCGATAGCTCATTGATCAACGCATCTTCACGCTCTGTGAGCGAGAACGTCAAACGCTTATATTTTTGCTTCGACGTTTTTTGCGCTTCAACGTGCGGTTCTGCCGCACTAGCAAACTTTTCGATATCTTGGGTGTTTGGTGTGCGTTCGCGACGTTTAACCATTTGTGATCTCCTCCATCAACCGTTCCATCTCATCGCGGGCTTTTGGGTCGCGCCACTCAAACACTGTCTTACCCTCCGCGATGCAATCGCGGAACGCTTTGCGATCGTGGATAAGCGTCTCAGCAAGTTGGAACTCGGGAAAATCACTCAGGTATTCGCGTGCATCATCCGCTTCTTTGATAACAGGATTCGTCGGGCTCATGTTCAGCACTAAATAACCGCGCAAGTTCGGGTTTAAATCCTGGGCTTGTAAGTACACCTCAGTGAGGTGTGGCAGTGTGTCGAGATCGTATTGCGAGGGGCGCGATGGCGAAATAACGATATCGGCGACGACCATGCCGGTGCGCAGTTCGCGGCTATCACGGCCTGCGGTATCAACCACAACGTATTCGTATTTCGACGCTAGGTCTTTCAGCGTCTGGTTGATGTTGCCGGATGCTTGTACGTGCGGAATGTTACCGATGCTTTCATTTTCTTGCCGGTCTTGCGCCCAGCGCGCCGCACTGCCTTGCGGATCGGCATCCACCAAAATCACATCTGCGTTTTTATCTAACAACCAGCCCGCGACATTGATGGCCAGCGTGGATTTACCGCAGCCGCCTTTCTGGCTGCCGAGTAAAAATATCTTTCCCATCACGCGCTCCCTCGTAAGTTATGAAACTTACGTAAGTGTAGTAATTGTCGTAAGTTAAGTAAACATAAAATCGCGCTGATCATGTATCAAGCTTGGTTGAGTATGCACTTATGTTGCTGCTTTCGCTGTCGTTGATTATTGGTCTTTTAAGTAGGTTTAAAGTTATAGTGCATTAAAAGTCTGGATTGATTTCAATATCTTGATGTAATGAGAAACCGTTACAGAAAAAAATGATCCCCACGCGTCGCACACATCTTTGTCGCCCATGACAGCAAAACATAGCTCAGTATGGTGGATCGCAAGGATCAGCCAGATAGGAGTATCGATGTAATTATTTAGGTCGAATTGGCCGTTGCGCTCACAACGGAGAATACACATCGCTTTTCAGTATGCCTCTTGACTGAGGTCACTTCAATTCGTCCTCGAGATATCTCTCGCATTAATGAGTTTCTGCATGCACTTAGTCGTTGCGGGTAAACCAACGCCAGCGACATGAAAAAAGTGGGCGGCTGTTTGTTATGAACAAAAGCAAGCATGCAGTGACAGACAGATGCCGTTTTGACGGAAACGCGTGTTGCTTGGCCAAA
Organism: Salinivibrio sp. IB872; assembly: GCF_001995345.1. Classification (NCBI taxonomy): domain Bacteria; kingdom Pseudomonadati; phylum Pseudomonadota; class Gammaproteobacteria; order Vibrionales; family Vibrionaceae; genus Salinivibrio; species Salinivibrio sp. IB872. The sequence goes on from NZ_MUFO01000053.1 coordinate 4,401, forward strand.
GCGATACGATAAACAGGTTCTGGCTACGGGTGAGCCAAGTTATAAGGGTTCGCTTATTACGTAAGTTACTTAACTTATGAGTTTTATTAACTTACTCGAGCAGCAAACTGACTTGGAAATAGAAGGATTGACGTCCCAACTTTGCAACAGGAGTGGCGACCTGTGTAGCTATGCCCAGCTCTATCTAATCTGCTACGAAATGATCGCACCTGATAAAGCATCTGCGCTGAATAGCCAACATAACTTGTCTAGACGGGCACGGATTTTGGTTGATGTTAACGCCTCTTTGGTGCATCACCCAGCCCCCGTCAAAGACCTGTTTTTGTCTTGTCCGGATTTAAGGGTCGGAATTTTCGTGTCTGTGGGGGGCTGCGGATGTGTTTTTGGTGGTYGTGGTTTGTTTACCCCTTAGTTTTGTCTTTTTTTTCTTTTTGCATGCACGGGAAAAGCCCATGTTATCCGAACAATTTTTGTTGCCTGCGGCGCGGCGCTTCGCGCAATGTTTTGCGCCCGTTACACGGTGATGAACACTGGATCGCACGCTCGCGCGACAAGCGTTTTCTCTGCGCGTTGGGTCACTAGGATTGATGATTCAAAGGAGGGAGCATGCGCTTTTTAAAGCTACGCACAGACAGCAAACGCACGCGCAAAAGTGGTCACAAGTACGTGACGCCGCTGATTGTCGACGCGCCGCGTCGCTATGCACCCACCAAGTCGCGGCGCGAACGGGCGTTAAAACGCAAGCAGTGTCAGTTAATCACCGGCGCACACGATAGCGGTAAATCGCGCTGGCTGCGCCGTTTGTATGATTCACGCGTAGAAATTTGGGGCGCGCAAGCAGAACCGGTTTGGCTGGAAGGCTTGATGCCGCTGAGTAGCTGGATTGAAGTCCCCGGGATCGACAAGTGGCATGCCGAACGACAGGATGACGAAAATCCTGCCCCGCCCTGGGCGAAACTCAACTTGCAGCAAAAAGCCGCGTTACTCAGTGAGTACATTGCTGAAACCGGCGCGATGCTGTTTATCGATGACGCGCACAAACTCACGGGACGCAAAGCGCAAATTGCCCGCCAGTGCATGCTCGCCAGTAAATTGTGGGTGGTGAGCGCCAGCGAAGAAGGCCGTTTGCCGCCCTCGGTGCGGCCGCTGGTTGAACGCCGCGAACCACAGCGCACCAATTTAGAGTCGGATGTTAGTTATGACACCACCAAGGTGCTAATTTGGCTACTCATCGCCACATGCGTAATGGCCGGCGCGTGGGAAGCCGGCGCGGTATTGGGCGGATTACAAATGCTAGGAACCGGCCGGAGATCGAGCCGTGCGGACTAATGCGCGTATCGCTGTCGCCTGCGCTTTGTTTGCTGTTTCTGTGCACGCAAGCGAGTGGCCAACAGCGGATTTTTCATGGGAGGACAGCGCGCCACCGCCGCCAGAAGTGCATCCTTTCGAGCTGCCGACGCTCAACGGTCAAGCGCCCCACTTTAATACTGCCGTACCGGCGCTCAAAACCGCGCCGCGCCCCGATACCGATGCGATTTATCGCGCAATCACCCACTGCTATCCCGAAAAAAGCAAATTCAACGTTGATATCAACATCGTCGCGGGAATGAAGAGCAGCTTAGATCAATACAGCACCGACAACTGGCCGGAGATTAGCGAGCACTACGTGGGAATTGTCGGCAAGATGCCGCTGTATAGCTCCACCGAGCAATCGCGTGAACGCAACTGGGAATACCAACGCCGAACCAACACGGCGACCGCGGTCGCAAGCTTTGCTAACGCGATAGCCAACCGCAATCATGCGTACCGGATGATGGGGCTATACATGGCACTTGAAGCACGCGCTCAAGCGCGGGTGAAAGAAGGGATCGCGAACGTCAACGAGCAGGTCGGCTATTTAGAAAAAGTGGCGGGCAGTCAGCGCGATGTGTTGCAGTTTGAAGCCAAAGTGACCGAGTTTCGCTTAGCGCTCGCTGCAATGTGCGATGACACCCAACAAGCAGTGATGAACGACTACTTAAAAAAGGTGGCCAAGTTACCCAGTGAGCAACCGCGATGAGATGGTTTAATCACACGCTTATCGCCGGTGCCGCGTGCGCAGTGGTTTCACCGCCGCATGTGGCTGCAGCTGTGGCGGGCGCGACGGCACCGGATTGGCTCGAGTGGCTGATAAAACTCACCGGCAAACGAGTCAAACACCGCGGTCATACTCACTTATTTTCACACTGGTTAATCTTCGCGCTCGCCGCGACCTTCATTTGGGATTGGCATGGCCTTCTTACAGCGTTCGCGTGGGGCGGCGTCAGCCATATTCTTACCGATGCAATGACAGTTACCGGCGTGCCATTTTCGCCGTATAGCGACAGACGTTTTCACTTATTTGGCGGGCGATTTCGCACCGGCGACCCAGTCGAATACGCGATCGCCGGTGCTGTGGTACTGGTTTGCATTGCGCTGTCGCACCTAACCGGTGGCGACGGCTTTGCACCGTTTTTCTACGACTGGGGCGGGCTTTATGATAGTGGTTTAATCGATGGTAAAGAGTGGAAAGCGAACCGCTTTAGACTTATTTAACTTACGTAAGTTAAATAAATTACGATTAGAGCATAAGTGTAGTAACGAGCTTTTGGCCTGCCGGTGACTTAACTACAATTTCAGTGGATAAGTATGAGACTATCTGTGATTACCACAGGGAAGTACTTCCCCATCAATGCGCCTCACTGGCGCTTCCTTTCGCTAACGACGCCACATACTGCACCAACGCGGCAGCATCGTCAGTGGCGAACAAATCTGGCTCCATGTCATCGGGGAAAATTTCCGGATACTCGGCATCACCTTCGTTGATGGCCATCACGATCGTATAACGACTCGCATCTGGGTTTTCGCGCTGCTCAGGATTGCAAAAATCGACATACAAAATGTAGTAACGCGCATCAAGCTCGAAGTAGAACGATGGGCACACATCATTGTGATAGCTTCTGTCGACCAAGGTAACCGGCAAGCTCGCCATGGAAAATCCTAAATCAAAGTCCGCGCCAAAACATGCTTGATAAGTCATTGCCACACCCCTTTAAATTCAACACCTTAATTATAGCATAACTTACGTAAGTTATGCTAGTTATGAAAGTTAATCATGGTTAAATTTATCATTTTAAGCCATACAAAAAGCCTGTCTATTGACTACATAATCTGGCACCATGCATCGCTTGTTGACCACGATTAAAAGCTAGGTATACGCGCGACAATGACGAAAATAATCGCCATAACCAAAAGCGTGCTGGCACCTATTTGGGCGCAAGAAGACGAGCTTTTAGATAAGGTTGTCGACCTTGCCGATTATGATGCCGTCAACCAAGCGATTCCCGACGACACACTATCAATTGAAGAAGTGTTTGCCGAAGATGAGTTAGAAGAGATATACCTGAACTTTGCCCCATACCTCGATAATGAATCGATCCTTCCGTTTATGGCCAGCTACGGAAACGCTGTATTTTGTCTTGGCGTTGGCGAAGAGAACCAAGGGTACGTCTACTATTTCGATCTGGATTTTGGCCTGCACCTTCTCACCAAGGACGGCCTAACTACCTTTGTTCGTTCGTTGACAGACGCGTGATATCGATAGTGGTATAACAGTTTCAGTGGATAAGTGTGAGACAATCTGTGATTGACGGAGGCGTCATGTTGGCTCACATAAATTTTGGTACCAAATGCCAGCACATTACGAATCCTGCACTCACCCCAAACGCCTATATTTTTTCGTACGCACGAAACGATTACCGACTGATGTGTCTGGCAAGCACTGATTACGTACAGGGTGGCGAGGCAATGTGAGACAAAAAGAACGGCATTTCTCTGGTATAGTTTTATGCAGATGCACAAAAACATGAGGGATAGATAATGGACGAGTGGGTCATTAACAATATGGCGCTTACCGCTATCATCGTAATGGTGGTTGGATTTACTACTGGATACCTTGTTTTTTAAAATACAGTAAGTGCTTGTTTTATTTGAAAATTAATAGAGTGGGTTGCAAGTGGTGACTGTTCAGTAAATACAAACAATGGTTAAATTCGTGATATTTGTTCCAATGTTATCTGTTTAAAAACCAAACAAAAGTGTTATTTTCAAGAGTTATTTTGTTTTTTAACCGGATAAAGATATGAGCGTATCCCCTGTAAAAGGTGATTACTGTAGCATTGAGGGTTTTGAACCTACTTCAAAAACAACTGATGCAGTCAATCAAATGAATAAAGTAGTAGATATGTCATCGCTACTGGAAAACGTACTAATGGCAGCACCCTCTTTTAGTATATTTGCTGGTAGAGATACTTATCTTAGTGCGAACATGGGTGCCATATCATATAATTTGGTAGGGTATAATTGGAAATTGTTCTCTGAAGCTGTCGTAGGGGTTAGTGCTATTCGTCGAGCTAAACTCGAACAAATCGCCGCATCAACTGCAGACATATCCATGGGAAAAGAAAGGGAGTTTTGGATCTGTGTTTATAACTCGCTATAAAAAAATAGCCTTACTTGCTTTGTTTCTAGGGCTGTCACCTTCCATTAGTGCAAATACTTGGTCAGATCATCTTCGTGGTGAAATGCTAGAGTCCTATGATGTTTTAAACAGTAAAGTTGAGTCTTGTCTAAAAAGCCGTAGTCCTATTGAAAAAGAGGACATCGATTCGGAATGGTTTAGTAAATTATCTAATGAACAGCGAGGCATCGCACTACTCATGTTAAGCCAAATGGCCATGGATAGATGCGCTTCATTGGAAGAAGCTAATTATACGAAATATCTTCTTTATTATGCAGCAGAAACAGGTGATTCGAAAAGGCTAGATGAGTGGCTTTCACTGAAAAAAGTGTTTATGCACGAGAAGCAAAGGGAAACCTTAAGCGACTTAGATTTCCTTAACATTAAAATGTTATCTAAAAAAGAGCCTTTTAATAWGCCCTTCAATCCTCTACAAGTGAAACTCTTGTACGAAGATTAAAAAATAGAATCTGACAGTTTCGATAGTAAGCTAGCAAACTAAGATTAACTTTCTTATCATTTAACAACCCGCATAACTTACGTAAGTTATGCGGGTTATGTTTTTTACGTAACAATCATAACTGCGTAACCAAACCAGTCACCGCTTCAAAACGCTCCTCGAGCATATCGCAGTAGATACCGCTTTCTTGATGTACCGTTTCTACCGCAAAGGTGCGCCGATTGACGCGCATGTAAGTCACCGTGTAGGTATCGCACGGGTCGAGCACCACTTGCACACGGTTGATGCCATCGCGCGCAAAGCGCGCGGGCAAATCAAATTGCACGCCAGGGGCGGGCAGGGCGACGAACTGACGCGCGCCAGTCATGGCAATAAAACGCTGGCCACCGAACTGGCCGAGAATGATGCGCGCGATTTGCTTGGCGTAATCTTGCTTATTCATGTGCATCCTCCCACGCTTCTGCAGCCATTAAAAACGCTTCAAAATCCTCGATAGTGGCAATCACCCAACCATGTGAGCGCAAGCAAACATTCAACGCCGCGATCACTTGGCCTACCGGTGGATTGATGGCCGCTAAATTTTGATAAAGCTGATACAAACGCGCATCCATCAGCTCCGCCCGGAACGGGCGCAGCCCACTCATTGCTGTAGAGCCTGAGTGATGCAACGACGATACGTTGCTCGCCCCAGTGGGCTTAGTGGCGCTTGCGGGTAGTGAAGGTGAGTTAGGCATGGTGATTTCCTCCTGTTGTGTGTTTCTCATCGCCGTTTTCGCCTGCTTTCCCGACAGCGCAAAAGGTTCTAAGACACAAGCGCGCGCAGCGTTCACTTTACGCTTGTGTGTAAGGTTCTTGCGCGCAGAGGATAAGAAAGCAGCGTCAACGGGGATGAAAGAAACACAGGAGGGCACTGACAACGAACCGGCCAGCCGCTTAGCGCCACTTGGCCGCTGGGGTGAAAAGCTTTTTCGCCCTGATCGTGACCCGAAGGGCCGAGACGTTGCGAAGCGCAGTTAGGCTCGGTTGAACCGGCGCGACAAGGGAGGAACGACCGCCGGCAAGCCGTGTGAAATAGAGCAGGATAGGGCGTAAGTTACGTAACTTATATAACTTACATCAATTATGCTTTGATAAGCTCATTCCATATTTCTTCATTGATGATCTCAATATCACCACCGTTCATACGATGTTCTAACGCACCTTCAATTTTGCGTCCATAGCTTGAATAGCGCCAATCTCGGCTCGCAACAGCACCAAGCACTAAAATATCTAAGGTCTTTGTCACGTTCTTTTTTACAGAGGCACCAAGAGCCTCTGCTCGCTGTTGCTGTGTACTTCTAGAGCCGCTTAAAAATTTACCGGTGAAGCAAATTGACTTACCTGACAAGCAGATATCTGCATTGTCTTTCGTGGAAAAGTCAGCAGACATCCCGTAGGCTAATCCCGAGTCCATTAAAGACTGACCTGATACCGCTTTGATTAGGTTCAATAAATCGTCTCTCTCTCGATCTTCAATCACATCATCCGCGAGAATTTCATCAACGCGATTTTTGATTGCATTCGCTGGCCATTTACTTGCAAGCTCAGGATCGCCATTTAATAACGTGGATAATTTCCGTATTTCAAAGTCATTTAGCTCTTCATCAACACTGATCCCACTTAAAAAACCAAGTAAATGGTTAACGGTTGATTCATAGCCACCATCTTCGAGGTCGTTATACTCCAAAATCGTCGATAGCATACTTTGTATATCATCAAGTTCATCATGAGTAATGACACCATCCTCAAGGATATCGTCAATTTGCTCACGGATGTCGATGAAATCGCCATCATTTAGGCTAAAAATATCATTATCTTGCCATGCTCGAAGAAAGACAGTTTCCACATCATTAAGATGTTTATCCGCCTGAACACCATCAAGAATCCCTTGTAGAGTCAGAATCGCTTTCGCTTTATTTCTTCTATAGTTCCAGGCCAACTTAGTCGGTTGATCCGGCGATACAGTATCATTATTACTCATTGATAATCCTCCATTAGCGCTGTCCCTTTATAAACGGAGCAGTCCCTAACGTATAACCACTGTCTAGAATAGTGTTAACCAAGTAACAAATTAAATAGGCAGTGCGTGAGTTAGGATTGATCAATTTACTTACACTTTCATTAAAGTATACCCAAACGCGACTCCCTCGGGAGTCGCCCATTCTTGCTATGTGACCACTTAAATGCGACACTCCTTTGTGCGACCATCTAAATGAGACGTTTCACGCACAAGGGGATTTTATGTTTATCCGCGCTTATCTACGCGCCTCCACCGACGAGCAAAATGCCGCGCGCGCCAAAGACAGCCTGACCCAGTTTGCTAACGACCATGGCCAACGCATCGCCGCTTTTTATACCGAGAACATCAGCGGTACCCAGCTGGAACGTCCCGAGCTAAACCGCCTGCTCGCCGATACCCAACCCAATGACATTTTGCTGGTTGAACAAATCGACCGCTTGACGCGCTTAAACGATCAAGACTGGAAAAGCCTCAAACGCCATATTGAAGACACCGGCTTGCGCATTGTCAGCCTCGATGTGCCCACCTCCTGGCAAGCGCTGCAAACCCAAAGCGCGCAACACGACCCGATCATGAGTGCGGTGCTCGATGCAATAAACAACATGCTGATTGACTTGATGGCCGCTATGGCCAGAAAGGATTACGAAACTCGCCGCGCCCGACAGCAACAAGGCATTGCCGCCGCCAAACAAGCCGGCAAGTACAAAGGACGCCAACCCGATAGCGAACGTCACCAAAAAGTGCACCGCTACCGAGAAATGGGCATGAGCTTAAAAGAAGTGGCCGACGCGACCGGCTACAGCCGATCGCAAGTGTGTCGGATTTTGGCGAAAGAGATACAGGCCTAACAACTAGGCCACGTTGCGATTCAGCTTCGCTTGCTCAGCACAATGTAATGTCGAAACCAATGACTCGGCCAATGCATCAATGACCTTCATACACACAGAGTTACCGAACTGCTTGTAAATCTGGCCCTGTGACACAGCATCAACGATAAAGTTAGATGGGAAGCCCTGCAGATTTGCGCACTCTCTAGGCGTCAGTTTTCTTGGGTTTTTTCCTAAGTGAGATTGGTCAATCAAGATCTCAGAGCCGTCTTTATAGTAACGGGCGCTAATGGTATTGGTGTAAGGGCTGTTCGCATCGAACAGAGAGTAACCAAACCCATTTCCTTTAGTTTTGTGCTCTTCTTTGCGCTTGCGATGACCGTCCCACAACCGATCAGAAATCGTATACTTATCTTTGCCTACACGTTGAATTTCTTCATCTAATTCATGTTGAGGCTGAAGAATGTCACCAACACGTGTTGGTGTCTTTGGCGGTACCGGCCACTGGAAAAGCTGGCTGAAATCTACATCTGTAAAATAGTCACGATCAAAACCGACAATAAATATCCGCTCTCGATTTTGAGGAGCACCAAAATCCGCAGCCCGCAGGACTCGAACATCTACCCAGTAGTTGAGTGGTTGAGAAAGTGCACGACGAGACTCATCACTCATCGGTACATCATCAGGGATCTCTTGATCGTACTTACCCTGCAAAATATCGACGATGGTCTTCAACGTCCGGCCTTTATCATGCCCTTGTAACTGCTTAACATTCTCCAACAAAAAGGCTTTAGGCTTTTTCTCCGCCAAAATACGCTGAATTTCGAAGAACATAGTGCCTCGTGTATCACTAAACCCCTGTTTTAAACCAGCTTGAGAGAATGCTTGGCAAGGGAATCCTCCAAGTAAAACATCATGATCAGGGATAGTGCGCGCGGGGATTTGTGTGATATCACCATTAGGCATTTCACCATAATTCGCTAGATAAGTTTTTTGCGCAAATTTGTCCCACTCTGATGTGAACACGCAGTGACCGTTTTGATTTTGAAACGGTAATCGGATACCACCAATCCCAGCGAAAAGGTCAATAAAAGTAAACGCTGCATCTTCTTGTTTACCCTGCCGAAAGGGCGCATTTTGGTAGTGTGCTTGCATCTGGCTTTCCAGTGATAAAATACTTTGCCATTTGGCGGGGGTGGGGACATGTTCACCGTTCTCCCATCCGCGAACAGTGCGCTCACCCGTCGCATTTAGTCCTAACAAATTAGCCATTTCCGTCGGACCAAGTCCAAGCCTTTCGCGCAGTGTTTTGATATATTGAGCTTTGTCTAGATTTGTCGTTTTCATGCTGGGCTCTTATCCGGTTTTAATCCCGGCAATCGTAGCACTGTATATGTACACAGGCAAGGTGAGTTGTGCTTAAAGATTTAAACCAATTAATTAAAGACTGCCGAGATCACTTTGATAGCCTCGAGTATACCGGCGATATCCATATAGATGAGCACTTGGCAACATTGCTCAAGCAAGAGTTTGCAACTATCGAGAGCAAATCAGAGTGTCATATTTTTCCTTTTTCTATTTCATTGATTAGTGAAGATGGGTTAAGAGCTGAATTGCCCTCTTCACTGCTTTGGTACGCCTATGCATTTTGGCCGTTAGATGAAGCGCTGGTCGCGTATCAACAAACCCGTAATGACTTAAGGAATCACCTAACTGAAAAAGGCTTCAAAAGTGATGATGTAAAGCCATTCTTTAAAAAACTGCCGTCAAAAGACCTTGATTACAGCTCGCCGATTGGTTTGGAGATCAAGTCTTTTCTAGATGCTATGGACCTAGGTGATGCTGACAATTTCCATAAGCTGATCACAGATAGATCATGGTGGATACAGCCTTATAAAAAAAGTGAACAGACAACAGGAAAAACGCTTGATAGAGGAGATGTGTTCCAATCAGCATTGACGCTCGCGGCAAGATTGATTGTTGCTAATGCTGCAAAATTACAGTCCGTCGTGCGCACGTTTACGCAATCACAAACAATTAGAGAGTATTTTGAGCAGCTAGATAAAGATCCGATCCGCTATCAAGATCAATCTAGTTTACCGACGGCAAAAGCCACTCCTCATCTAGCCATAGCTGCAAAAAACGAAATTATCTATGGTGCGCCAGGAACAGGAAAAAGCCACAAAATTGCGGAAAAGACCGCTGGCCAAAAGAAAATCGTCACCGTTTTCCACCCAGACACACAACACTCGGACTTTGTTGGGGCGCTTAAACCAACCATGTCAGGCGGAGCGGTCGCCTATCAATTTCGTCCTGGCCCGTTTACCACGGCGCTCATCGAAGCCCTAACACATGCCGATGAACATGTTTACCTCATTATCGAGGAAATAAACCGCGCGCCGGCGGCAGCCGTATTTGGGGAGTTATTTCAGTTACTCGACCGAGAAAATGGCGCCAGTAAGTATGACATTGATGCCACTGACCCTGACATGCTGAGCTACATCAACCAGCAGCTAGCGGATCAAGGCATCGCTCCCATTACAAAGCTGGCACTACCTAATAATTTGTCATTATTAGCCACCATGAACAGCAGCGACCAGGCCGTGATGCCACTCGATACTGCCTTCAAACGCCGCTGGTCCTTTGAGTATGTCAAAATCGATTTTTCCAACCCAGATGTCAGTCAGCAAACCTTCAAACTGAGCACCAGTGACGGTGAAAAAACAATCACATGGAAAAACTTCGCCAACCATGTCGTCAACCGAAAGCTGCAAGATATAGGCGTTCCTGAAGACAGATTGCTTGGGCCATTCTTCCTCAACAAAGAAGAGTTGGACAGTGATGAGAGTGCGCAGCAATCACTGTGCGGAAAGCTCTTTGTCTACCTCTGGGACGACGTGTTACGCCATAAAGGCAGAACCAATCTTTTTAAAGAAGGGATTTCGACCTTTGGTGCTTTACAAGCCCTTTTCAACCAAGGTGACAGCCCTGTTTTTAATGAAACGGTTGAGCAGCTCATTATCGAACATAGTGAAGCGCCCCCCGCGGTTATTGATGTTGACGAGGAAGACAGAGACAACAATGAGTGATTTGCAGTTTTTTACTGATCGTTCATTGGTCCAAACCCTACCGGCAGAGCTGATCAGTGCAATGACACATCAGGGGCTGATAGCCCCTGATCATCAAAGAATAAGGTTCTGTGGGCTATTTTCCTGGCCCAAAGGCTCGGCGCTTTTTCTGCCCATGAACAGCGGCGAGCATGAAAACCAGCCACTGTCAGCACACTACCTGCTAAAAGCGTTTGATCGCTATTACCTTGAAAATCCAACGGCTATTTACAATGACGACGGTGATGATCTGATCAATGCGGATTTGCTTTCGTTGGCTATTCACTTGTTCGAAGATTACATTACTCACGGGCTTTACGTTCAGCGCTATCGAAAAAAAACCGTGAACACAGGCAAAGTCAATTGGGCACGCACCGTAGCCAGACAAACACCGTTCCCTGTGAGTGCTCATCATGGAACACCGGTTTATCTGGAGCTTGAATCATCTAGAAGTACATACGCCTCGGATTGTGAAATTGCAAAAATTCACGCGGCCGTAATCAGGGATATTTATAAAAAATTTGGCGTACTCATCGCAGGTGAACAGACCGAAGATGACACTCACTTAACCACGTTTCCGCAACCAACAACAGATCAGCAAACTCAGCTGGCCTTGCTAACGCTAGAGCTCTCCAAAACCTACTCCGAACGCGATATTACATTGCTTAAATGGCTACACCGATACTTAGAAAAAGCATGGGGCAAGGAACAAGGCGCCCTGGTGATCGGGACACGCCACTTTCACAACGTCTGGGAAACGATGCTTGATACCACGCTTGATGGCATTAAGCAGTTTAACCAGCGACTTCCTGTCCCTTATTACTACCAAAACGGCCACTTCATTGAAGCCGCGGAAAAGGGGCAAAGAACCGATACTGTGATACGAACAGCGGATAAGTCGCATTATGCAGTTGTCGATGCCAAATATTACGCGGCGCAAACACCACAAAGTGCGCCAGGCTGGCCCGATATTGTCAAACAACTTTACTATCAAAAAGCCGTTGCTTCCGTTGTAGGAGAGGACAAACAAGTGACAACTCACTTTGTTTTTCCAGGAACAGCACAAAGACTCGTTTCCACTCGCGTCGGAAACCGTGGACAAAACAAGCAGACGCAATTGATAGCATTACCAGAGTACCCAACCATTCACTGCCATTACTGCCCACCGTCGGATCTCATCAAAGCATACGTCCAAGGGAGAAAACTGCAGACACTCCGCACCGAAATCCTAAGCAAAGAAAGCGACTGAGTATCTCGCTCGCAGGACTAGTTAAAAACAACGGAACCGCTGCGGGATTGAGCGCGACCGATAGCTAAAACTAAAAAAGCCCGCAGAAACCTGTCTCTTGATCACATCTCAGAGGTCAAGAGACTGGGCTAGTAGGTAACCTTCAAGGATGGTTTGTAACATAAACCATCCTTCCCATAACCTTTCCCAGCCAACTCGGCCATTACGTTTTGAGTCATGCCAACCGGCTAACTTCCCGAGGTTAATGTACGCCCAATACAGACTGGGAGCATGCTTTGGCG
>NZ_MUFO01000054.1:0-17769 GCF_001995345.1 Salinivibrio sp. IB872
TTGTTAAAGATTGTTAAAGAGCGTTGACTTGCGAAGCGTTGCTTCGCTCGGTCAGGGCTGAGTATATTACTCGCCTTGCCGATGAAGTCAAGAAGAAATTTTATCTTTTTGTTGATGCCAACCGGCGAAAACAAAACCTCTTTTTGACTCCCCTAACGCGTTGTCGGCGTTAAGTAGGTGGGCTATCTTAATCATTTAAAAACTGACGTCAAGCGTTTATTTTTAAATGATTTTTTGCCCCGACATGGCCGCTGAGCGCTTGCCCTGTGTGCCGTGTCGATGGAGGCGCATTATAGAGAAGTTGCTCACCTTGGCAAGAGGGAAAAGCGACTTTTTTTAGAAAAAGCCGCCGTTCGGTCAAACAATCAGCGTTATGGCCTAAAAGCGGGCAAATTGCTCGCTGAATTCCGCCACTTTACGCCAATCCGTGTATTCCACTTCCTTGGTGGTGTCCGTTTCCCCACCCGTAATATGCATGATAAAGCGAATCATCACTCGATCTAACCATTTATAGCGTGGGTAGTAGAGTGCGCCCGCAAACACACCATGCAGTTCAGGGGTCCACGGTGACTTCTCGATAAACTTACGGCTATAAGCGCTGGTCTCTGGTGTGTCTTTGCCCGGTTTACGCGCAGTAAGATTGACACTAAAGAATGCAGCTTTCGCCACTTTGAGCTGATCAACATGCGTATTGATAAATTGGTACAGCTTTTTATTAAAGTGGCCATATCGGATAGACGCGCCAATCAGCACGCGATCATAATGACTGAGATCGACCTGAGGAAGCTGATGAATATCCTTTATCTCACACTCTGCCGACTCACCCAGCTGCTTCTCGATAAAATGCAGGATCTTCTTGGTCTGCCCTTCTCGGCTAGAGTGCAGTAGTAAGACCTTTTGCGTTGCATCCTGTTGCGCGCTCATGTTCTCTCCTTCCCCATTCGGCTAGCTGCGCCAGAATGTGGGCGTAAATAAAACCAATAACGTGAATATCTCTAAACGGCCAAAAAGCATCGCGAGGATCAATACCCATTTGGCCGTATCATTAATATCACCAAAGTGAGCGGCCACTTCTCCGAGTCCCGGTCCTAAGTTATTGAGGGTCGCAGCAACCGCAGAAAAAGCGGTTAATTCTTCAATCCCCGTCGAAATTAAGGCCAACATGCAAATGACAAAGACCAGCGCGTAAGCCGAGAAAAAGCCCCATACAGCATCGACCACTTGTTGCCTTAGCGCTTTATTTCCGACTTTAATGGTATAGACCGCACGAGGGTGCACTAACCGTTTTAGCTCCCGTGTCCCTTGCAGAGAGAGCAGCAGAATACGGATCACCTTCATCCCGCCACCAGTTGAGCCAGCACAGCCACCAATAAACGATGAAAACAAGAGTAAGACTGGAAGGAACAACGGCCAATGGGCGAACGTCGTCGTAGTATAGCCAGCAGTGGTCGAGATAGAGACAGACTGAAACAAGGCTTGGGTTAATGTCTCTGTCGGACCGTCGTACACTTGGTGCCCGCTTAGCATGGTAAAGACCACCAGCCATAATAAGAACTGAATCACCAAAAAGGCGCGAAACTCAGGGTCACGGAGATAAAACTTAATGTTCAGGCCATTATTGGCAAACGCGGCAAAGTGCAACGAGAAATTACATGCAGAGATGAGCAGAAAGACAACCGTGATCAGGTTGATGGCGGTGCTATCAAAATGTCCAATACTGGCATCATGGGTCGAAAAGCCCCCAATCGCTACAGTCGAAAAACTGTGCCCAATTGCATCAAAGGCTGACATACCGGCTAGCCAATAGGCCAACGCACAGCTCACGGTCAAGGTCAGATAGATGTACCAAAGCACCTTGGCTGTCTCGGCTATTCGCGGTGTCATCTTGGTATCTTTGACAGGACCAGGGATTTCCGCGCGATAAAGCTGCATTCCCCCGATACCGAGCACAGGCAGAATCGCCACCGCTAACACAATGATCCCCATGCCGCCGAGCCATTGTAGTAATTGACGATAAAATAAAATCGCTTTGGGAAGCTCATCCAACCCCACAATCACGGTTGCACCCGTTGTGGTTAAGCCTGAAAAAGATTCAAAAAAGGCTTCGCTGACGGAAAGATCGGGTTGCTCCGAGAGTATCAAGGGTACCGCGCCCGCGCTGCCAATTACCGTCCAAAACAAGACCACAATCAAAAAGCCGTCACGCGCTTTTAACTCATGTTTATTGCGACGGTTTGGAAACCACAGCAACCCACCGCCGGCAAGCAACAGAAAGAAGGTCAGTACAAAAGGATAACCTGCACCGTCTCGATATATAAACGCGACCAGCGCTGGTGCGAGCATGGTTATGCTAAACAGGGCCAGTAATAAGCCGACGATGCGGGTGATGGAACGAAATTGCATAGCCTGACGTGGCCCTCTTATCGGCGACAGTATTTAACTGACGTCTCGTCGTTACACGTAAAGCAGGCTAGGTGCCTGACGTTGATTCATTTTCCAGCGGAGACACATGGGCCTGACCGCGGGTCTGGTTTTTTAATGCTTCTAGAAAATCTGAGACAAATCGCGCGTCAATGCGCACAGTTAATCGCACATTATGACTGAATTCTGCATCAAGCTGAACGCCATGGTATTGCTTGAGTAAGGATTCAATTGTATCAATGTGAGCATATTCACAGCTTAAGACATAAGGAACCGTGACAGCGATTTCTCGCGTTTCCATCATCATCAACGCTTGTTGCACACTACTTCCGTATGCTTTCACCAAGCCACCGGTACCCAGCTTTACCCCACCGAAGTATCGCACCACCACCGCACAAATTTCACCGACATTCGCACCGGAAAGCTGCGCGAGCATGGGCTTACCCGCCGTCCCGGCAGGTTCACCATCATCGCCACATCCCCACTGTACGGAGGATTCAGGCCGACCCGCGACGAATGCCCAACAGTGATGACGTGCATCTGGATAGGTCTCACGGATAGATTGAATAAATTGTTTGGCGTCTTCTTCTCCTTGCGTATGAGCAAGGTAGGTAATGAAGCGACTTTTCTTTATCTCCTGCTCACAGCGGACTGTTTGAGCAGGAACCCGATAGGGAGTGATGGACATACACAGCTCGACCCAATACTTTTCCCCGCCAGTCTACCATAGCCCATCAGAGAATAACGCAGTGTAAAGCTTCTACTCACACCACATATTTTAAACATTCGTTTAACTTTTGGTTGTCATTTCTTATAACAATGATCCACACTAGGTCGCATCTGGTCTAACCAGAACACTCTTCAACCAGGATGGTACTGCCAACGTGGAGAACGACCATGATCTACCAAGGAGATAACCTTTCAGTTCGTGCATTGGATAACGGCATTGCAGAACTGACGCTGGACAGCCAAGGTTCTGTCAACAAACTGGATCTTGCAACGCTAGAAAGCTTAAACGAAGCGCTGGAAGCGCTTGCGGGCCAAGACATTAAAGGCTTACTACTCACCTCAGCCAAATCAGCCTTTATTGTAGGCGCGGATATCACAGAATTTCTCGGCCTGTTTGCCAAGCCAGATCAGGAGTTGTCTGACTGGGTGGCACGTGCCAACGCTATTTTTAACCGCTTGGAAGACCTACCTTTCCCAACGATTAGTGCCATTAATGGCCATGCTCTTGGCGGTGGTTGTGAGTGCGTACTCGCCACTGACTTACGCGTGGCGAGCACTGACGCCCGTATCGGTCTACCCGAAACCAAACTCGGTATTATGCCGGGCTTTGGAGGGACCGTTCGTTTGCCACGTCTTGTCGGCGCAGATACCGCAATGGAGCTGATTACCGCAGGAAAAGACAAGCGCGCCAGTGCTGCGCTGAAAGAAGGACTGGTCGACGCGGTGGTAGAGAGCGACAAACTGCGTGATGCCGCAATAGCCATGCTTACTCAAGCCATTGAAGGCAAGATTGATTGGCAAACCCGCCGCCATCAAAAACAACAACCTTTAGCCCTTAATCGCACCGAAGCGGCGATGAGCTTTACCATGGCCAAAGGCATGGTCGCTCAGGTTGCTGGTAAGCATTACCCCGCTCCGATGGCGGCCGTTAAGGCGATTGAAGAAGCCGCAAGCCTTGGACGTGATGAGGCGCTTGAGGTTGAGAACCGTTACTTTGTTAAATTGGCCAAGACTGACGTTGCCAAAGCCCTTGTGGGGATTTTCCTCAATGACCAAGTCATTAAGGGCAATGCGAAGAAAGCAGCCAAACAAGGCAAAGATACGCAGCGTGGAGCTGTGCTCGGCGCAGGCATCATGGGCGGCGGTATCGCGTATCAATCCGCGCTGAAAGGCGTGCCGGTAATGATGAAAGACATCGCGCCTCAGTCATTGGAGCTGGGCATGACGGAAGCGACCAAGTTGTTGAATAAGCAACTTAGCCGCGGTCGCATTGATGGCTTTAAAATGGGCCAGGTGCTGTCGTCAATCACCCCAAGCCTCCACTATGCGGGCATTGAGCACAGCGATGTCGTGGTCGAGGCTGTGGTCGAGAACCCGAAAATCAAAGCGAGCGTACTCAAAGAAGTGGAAGCGCTAGTCAGTGACGATACGGTGATTGCCTCTAATACCTCCACCATTCCAATTAACACCCTCGCCAAGTCTTTGGCCCGCCCAGAAAACTTCTGTGGCATGCACTTCTTTAACCCGGTTCATCGCATGCCATTAGTGGAAGTGATTCGTGGCGAGAAAACCTCTGATGAAACTATCGCGCGCGTGGTGACTTATGCCGCCAAGATGGGTAAATCGCCCGTGGTCGTCAACGACTGCCCTGGCTTTTTCGTCAACCGCGTATTGTTCCCCTACTTCCATGCCTTTAGCCTTCTTCTTCGTGACGGTGTGGATTTCCAACGCATCGATAAGATTATGGAGAAGCAATTTGGCTGGCCAATGGGCCCTGCCTACTTGCTCGACGTGGTTGGTATCGATACCGCGCACCACGCGCAAGCGGTGATGGCAGAAGGCTTCCCTGATCGCATGAGTAAATCAGGTCGGGATGCTATTGATGTGATGTTTGAGGCCGAGCGCTTTGGTCAGAAAAATGGCAAAGGCTTCTATCGCTACACCACAGACAAAAAAGGCAAGCCGAAAAAAGAAGCCGATGAAGCAGTCCCTGCGTTGCTCGCCCCCGTGATTGAAGGTGGTCAAGCAGAGATCAGTGACGAGGATATTATCGCTCGTATGATGGTGCCGATGATCAACGAAGTCGCCCGCTGCTTGGAAGAAAACATCATTGCCTCTCCGGCAGAAGCAGACATTGCTTTGGTTTACGGTATCGGCTTCCCTCCATTCCGAGGCGGTGCCTTCCGCTACGTGGATACCTTGGGTGTCGAAAACTATGTCGCCATGGCAGAAAAGTTTGCGGATCTCGGTGCCTTGTATCACGTCCCCGCTGATATGAAACGTCGAGCTGGCGACAAACAGGCTTATTTTGATGTTACACCGGTCAACGCACCGCAATCAGCCTAAGTTTAAGGAGAGAACAATGAACAATGTAGTGATCGTTGACTGTATCCGTACCCCCATGGGCCGTTCGAAAGGCGGTGTATTTCGCAACGTCCGCGCTGAAGATCTATCCGCGCATCTGATGAAATCTCTGCTGGCACGCAACCCTGCGGTAGAAAGCACCAGCATCGAAGACATCTACTGGGGCTGTGTACAGCAAACGCTCGAGCAAGGTTTTAATATTGCCCGTAATGCGGCACTCCTTGCTGGCATTCCGCATAGCGTGGGTGCAACCACCGTAAACCGCCTGTGTGGCTCGTCGATGCAGGCTCTCCATGACGCCGCCCGTGCCATTATGGTTGGCGATGGCGATACCTTTTTAATTGGTGGTGTGGAGCACATGGGCCATGTTCCCATGAACCATGGCGTCGACTTCCACCCAGGGCTGTCAAAATCCGTCGCCAAAGCCGCCGGTATGATGGGACTGACCGCAGAAATGCTTGGCCGTATGCACGGCATTAGCCGTGAAATGCAAGATGAGTTTGCGGCGCGCTCCCATGCCCGTGCGCACGCCGCTACCGTTGAAGGCCGCTTTAAAGACGAGATCGCGCCGATTGAAGGCCACGATGCCGATGGCCTGCTCACCTTGGTGGAAAATGATGAAGTGATTCGTCCAGAGACCACCGTAGAGAGCCTCGCCGGTTTGCGTCCCGCCTTTGATCCGGCAAACGGCACAGTGACAGCAGGTACTTCATCGGCCCTTTCCGATGGTGCGGCAGCAATGCTAGTGATGAGCGAAGAAAAAGCCAAAGCGCTAGGCCTGCCAATTCGTGCTCGCATCCGCGCGATGGGCGTTGCAGGTTGTGACCCATCCATCATGGGCTATGGCCCGGTCCCAGCGACCAAAAAAGCGCTCAAACGTGCGGGCCTAAGCATCGATGACATTGACTTGGTCGAACTGAATGAGGCATTTGCTGCCCAGTCTTTGCCTTGTGTGAAAGATCTCGGCCTGATGGATAAAATGGATGAAAAGGTTAACCTCAATGGAGGTGCCATTGCGTTAGGACATCCATTAGGGTGTTCAGGCGCACGCATCTCGACCACCTTGTTACATCAAATGGAGCGTCAAGATGCGACAATAGGCTTGGCAACCATGTGTATTGGCTTAGGCCAAGGGATTGCCACCGTGTTCGAGCGCGTGTAATGCCTTCCTTGTGACCATGAAAGAGCGGTGTTTACCGCTCTTTTTTTTAGGTTGCGTCTAACGGCGTTCAATCGCATAGTGATTGATGTAACGCAAGTGGTTGCTTATTCGCACGGCCTAGTATGGCCGCTCACTTATTCCAACCGGGAGAATGCCATGTTTAACGCGCTTGTCCTCGAACAACACGAAAAACAAACCCTCGCGAAGATCACCTCACTCGATGACGATTTGCTGCCTGATGGTAATGTCACCATCAATGTTGATTTCAGCTCCCTCAATTATAAAGACGGCCTAGCCATCACCGGCAAAGGTAAGATTGTTCGCCAATTCCCCATGGTGCCGGGGATAGACTTTGCGGGCACGGTTGCCGATAGCCAGCATCCTGACTATATGCCCGGAGACAAAGTAGTACTGACTGGCTGGGGCGTCGGAGAGTCACACTGGGGTGGCATGGCCGAGAAAGCGCGTGTTAATGGCGACTGGCTCGTTCCCCTCCCTGAGGGCCTCACTGAGCAACAGGCAATGATGGTAGGTACCGCTGGGTTTACCGCCATGTTATGTGTGCAAGCCTTAATCGATGGCGGCGTAAAACCTGAAGATGGCCCTGTGTTAGTCACCGGCGCGAGTGGCGGCGTTGGCTCTGTCGCGGTCACCTTATTGCATGCTTTGGGCTATCGCGTCAGTGCAGTCACAGGCCGACTTGAAGCCAACCAAGCGTGGCTTAAACAACTAGGCGCTGACGACGTGCTACCGCGTGAGTCCTTTAGCGCACCCGGTCGCCCGCTAGACAAGCAACAGTGGGCTGGCGCAATTGATACCGTAGGCAGTCAAATGCTTGCCAATGTCCTCTCACAAATCCAGTACGGGGGGACGGTCGCCGCATGCGGCCTTGCCGGCGGTTTTGATTTACCCGCAACTGTGATGCCGTTTATTTTGCGCAATGTGCGATTGCAAGGTGTTGACTCCGTTTCTTGCCCGAAAGCGCAACGTCAAGCTGCGTGGCAGTCACTTACCAAGCTACTCCCAGCCAGTTACTTTGAACAGGCATGCCACACTATCACACTGGCGCAAACCCCAGAATATGCGGATAAAATTATTCAGGGCGAGGTGAAAGGCCGCGTGGTTATTGATATTGCTCACCAAGGCTAATTCACGCAACAAGGCCAATCTTTGTTACAGGTTGGCCTTTTTTTGGCGACGTACAGACAAAAAAAATCCCGCTCCGAAAGCGGGGAAGCCCAAGAAAACTGGGAGTGAGTGTAGCTGTTGAGTGAGTTAGCCTAGTCAAGCTGCGAACGTGATGTCGAAGTGGCTAAGGTTTCCACCAATAGCCCCAGCGCTGCAGCGCAAATTGCTAGTGTTGCCAAGAGAGCGTGCTCATGACTTTGCGTTAATTCCCAAAAAGCGAGTCCGCTCAGCCCTGTGTAAGCAGCGATACGATGTCCATAAGCTAAGCCTAATTTGCCCGTTTGTGCTTTTCTCATGACCTCGCCTTTCGTTAACGACTTGTTAATTAATCTACACATTCTTTTTACAAACACAACCCTATTTGAATAATTCCTCGCCATAAGTATGATCAGACCGACATTTTTCGAGGTATTTAACATGACTGCCCCTTTTGACCATGCCGATCTCCAACTTGATGCCATAGGCCTACGTTGCCCCGAGCCCGTAATGATGGTGCGTAAGCGTATCCGCCATATGGATGACGGTCAGACCTTACTGATCACCGCGGATGATCCCTCCACGACACGGGATATCCCGAGTTTTTGTCGCTTTATGGACCATACCTTGGTCGCAGCCCAAACAGAGACCGTGCCGTTTCAATTTTTGATCAAAAAAGGGCTGGCATAACGCCAACCCTTACTCATTCATCATTGTCCTGCGCTAACTCAGTAGATACCAGGTATCAAGGACAGCCAACGCCGCAAACATGGCTGCGGCGAGCGCCCGTACCACCGCAAATGGCACATGGCGCTGAATCTTATCCCCGGCTAAAACCACGGGAACATTGGCTAACAGCATCCCAATGGTAGAACCAATCACCACAATCCACAGTGCATCATTAAACTGTGCCCCCAGTGCCGTGGTCGCCAATTGGGTTTTATCCCCTATTTCAGCGACAAAAAAGGCGGTAAAACTGGCCCAAAATGCACTCTTTCCCTGTATGCCTTCATCCTCAAGCTTATCTGGGATCAGCATCCATACCGCCATCACACTAAAGCTGATGATCAAAATAGTATGTAATACGGTATCGGTCAGAATATCGGCCGCAACCACCCCGAGCCAGGCGGCAATGGCGTGATTCACTAACGTCGCCACTAAAATGGCAAAAATAATCACCGCGGGCTTACGAAAACGTGTCGCTAACGCCAGCGATAGTAGTTGGGTTTTATCCCCGATTTCCGCCAAGGTGACGGTGGAGATAGAAATAGCAAGAACGCTCATGACATTGCTCATCTGGGGCAGGGCTTATTATGATTCAACCACGACAACACACACGCCCCACCCCGGTTCGTGCGATTGTCGTTGGTCTCGTCAAGCCCAGAGCACCTAATGGCAGGCTTGCAATCACCATGAAGATTTTGCTTCAACTATGTTGATGATTGCCCCACTGACTGTGCAGTGGTCGACTACTCCCCAAGACGGCGCTAGTGTACGATTTGAACAATCGCTTGGCAACTTCTATTCCTCCTCCCTCTGTACGCAGAAAATAAGCGAATCAAAGGCGCACAAAAATCCGCCAGCCCCCTACTGCTTGAGCGCGCTGCGAGTTATAATTGCCAGCTATTTTCTCCATTCATCAACTCGCGCGAACCTGACAATGCATAAATTCGATATCAAAACCTTTCAGGGTATGATCCTCGCGCTGCAGGATTATTGGGCCCAGCAAGGCTGTACCATTGTTCAGCCGCTAGACATGGAAGTGGGTGCAGGTACCTCCCACCCAATGACATGCTTGCGTGCACTTGGTCCAGAGCCCATTGCAGCGGCTTACGTTCAACCTTCTCGTCGTCCTACCGATGGGCGTTATGGCGAGAACCCGAACCGTCTGCAGCACTACTACCAGTTTCAAACCATCCTGAAACCGTCACCCGATAACATTCAAGAGCTGTATTTGGGCTCGCTGCGTGTGCTGGGTATTGATCCAGAAGTCCACGACATTCGCTTTGTGGAAGATAACTGGGAAAACCCAACGCTTGGCGCTTGGGGCCTAGGCTGGGAAGTCTGGCTGAACGGGATGGAGATCACCCAGTTTACCTACTTCCAACAAGTCGGCGGGCTGGAATGTAAGCCGGTCACTGGTGAGATTACCTACGGTATCGAACGTCTGGCGATGTACATTCAAGAAGTCGATTCTGTGTATGATCTTGTTTGGACCGATGGCCCATTTGGCAAAGTGACCTACGGCGATATTTTCCACCAAAACGAAGTGGAGCAATCGACCTACAACTTTGAACACGCTGATGTTGATTTTCTGTTCCGCTACTTTGATCAGTGCGAAGCCGAAAGTACCAAGCTACTGGATCTCGAGCAGCCGCTCCCTTTGCCTGCTTACGAACAGATCCTAAAAGCCGGTCATGCGTTCAACCTGCTGGATGCGCGTAAAGCCATCTCAGTGACTGAACGTCAACGCTATATTCTGCGCATTCGCACACTGACTAAACGTGTCGCCGAAGCCTACTACGCATCTCGCGAAGCGCTGGGCTTCCCGATGTGCCGACACACCAAATAAGGGAGCATCATGGCAACGCAAAATTTCCTGATTGAGCTCGGCACTGAAGAGCTACCACCCACAGCCTTGCGCACCTTGGCTGAAGCTTTTGCCAGCCAATTCGACGCACAATTGAAAGACGCTGATCTGAGCCACCAAGGGATTACTTGGTACGCCTCCCCGCGTCGCTTAGCACTTAAAGTTGCGGCGTTGAGCGATCGCCAGCCAGATAAAGTGGTTGAGAAACGCGGACCTGCGGTCAGCGCCGCCTTTGACGCAGATGGCAACCCCACCAAAGCGGCCATGGGTTGGGCGCGCGGTAACGGGATTGACGTGAGCGAGGCCGAGCGCCTAAAAACCGATAAAGGTGAATGGTTGCTGTATCGTCAACACGTACCCGGTCAAGCCATCGACGCCTTATTGCCGGTACTGGCCGATAACGCCCTGATCAAACTGCCTATTCCTAAACCCATGCGCTGGGGTGACAAAGACACCCAGTTTATCCGCCCAGTGAAAACCTTGGTGATGCTGTATGGGGACACCTTGATTGAAGGCACCATCCTTGGCGTGGCGTCCAATCGCGTGATTCGCGGTCACCGCTTTATGGGTGAATCGAGCTTAACGCTGGATCATGCTGACCAGTACCCAGAGCGCCTCGAGCGTGAAGGTAAGGTCATGGCCGATTATGAAAAGCGTAAGGCATTGATTATTAAAGATGCCAAAGCAGCATCTACCGCGGTTGGTGGGATGGCTGAGCTGGATGAAGACTTGGTTGAAGAAGTCACTTCACTGGTGGAGTGGCCAGTGGTACTGACTGCCTCTTTTGAGGACAAGTTCCTTAAAGTGCCATCAGAAGCGCTGGTGTACACCATGAAAGGCGACCAAAAGTACTTCCCTGTCTATGACGCTAACGGCGAGCTACTGCCTAAGTTCATCTTCGTATCTAACATTGAATCGAAAGATCCGGCGCAGGTTATCTCAGGGAATGAAAAAGTCGTGCGTCCTCGCCTCGCGGATGCGGAGTTCTTCTTTGATACTGACCGCAAGCGCCCATTGATTGATCGCCTGCCAGAGCTAGATAGCGCGGTATTCCAAAAGCAATTGGGTACCATCAAAGATAAAACCGATCGCATTACTGCACTCGCAGGACAAATTGCAGAGCGTATCGGTGCCGACAAGGCACACACTGAGCGCGCAGGCCAACTGGCTAAGTGTGATCTCATGACCTCGATGGTGTTTGAGTTCACCGAAACCCAAGGCGTGATGGGCATGCACTATGCGCGTCATGATGGCGAGCCCGAAGCCGTAGCGCTGGCGCTAAATGAGCAATACTGGCCGCGCTTTGCCGGTGATAAGCTACCTACGACGCCGGTCTCCTCAGCACTCGCGATGGCTGACAAAATGGATACCATCGTGGGCATCTTTGGGATTGGTCAAGCACCTAAAGGCAGCGACCCCTTCGCCCTGCGTCGTGCCGCGTTAGGCGTTCTGCGTATTATCGTCGAGAACGGCTATCAGCTTGATCTTGTCGACCTCATCCGCGATGCCAAGGCTCAGTACGATGACCGTCTGACTCACAAAGAGGTAGAGGCGGATGTCCTCGACTTTATGCTAGGTCGTTTCCGCGCTTGGTACCAAGATATGGGCTATAGCGTGGATATCATCCAAGCGGTATTGGCACGTCGTCCAACTAAGCCTGCTGACTTTGACAGCCGCGTAAAAGCGGTGTCGCACTTCCGCAGTCTTGAAGAAGCCGAAGCGCTTGCCGCGGCCAATAAGCGTGTAGGTAATATCTTGGCCAAGTATGACGGCGAGCTCCCTAGCAGCGTCGATGCTAGCTTGCTACAAGAAGACGCTGAAAAAGCATTGGCGGACGTAGTGGCAGAGAAAGTCGCTGCGGTTAAACCTTTATTTGCTGACAGCGATTATCAAGGCGCGTTGACCGAGCTGGCGCAATTGCGCACACCGGTTGATACCTTCTTTGATAACGTGATGGTCATGGCAGATGATCCTGCACTGAAAGCCAACCGTTTGGCGATGCTTCACCTTATCCGTGAGCAATTCCTCAACGTGGCAGATATCTCTGTTCTACAGAAGTAATTATCAGCAATACACGACTCAGCCCCGCTATGACGCGGGGCTTTTTTATTGAATTAAGGTGTATCTACTCTTAACGCCTTACCCGTGATTGTCTCTCCCTATCCAATCCATCGCATGATTGTCGAAGCGTCCTGATGGTTTCACGTGGAACAATCAGCGCCTAAATCACTGCTGCAATGGTTCGGTCAAGGTGTACCGATAACGTAACAAGCCCGTCAATCGCACGCCCTATTGATTATCCGATAACGAGCTCTCGATACTTTCTTTTGCACAATAGATTGTTGTATGTTGATGGCTGTTTAACCATAACAACAAACACCGAACCTTGAAGGCAGTAACCATGGAAGTCACTCACTTTGGCGAGAAGCTCGCTAACCACTCAGGCATCACGCAACTAATGGACGATCTGAATGATGGCTTACGTAACCCAGACGCCATTATGTTGGGTGGCGGCAACCCTGCAGCCATCCCAGAAATGCTCGAGTATTTTAAAACGCTTAGCCAGTCAATGTTGGAAGATGGCAGTCTATTACATGCCATGACCAACTATGATGGTCCCCAAGGTAAATCAGCATTGCTCAATGCCCTCGCCGAGCTTCTCAATAAGACCTATGGGTGGCAGCTTTCCAGTAAAAACATCATGCTCACCAACGGTAGTCAAAGTGCGTTCTTTTATCTGTTTAACCTTTTAGCGGGACGTTATTCAGACGGCAGCCATAAAAAGATTTTACTCCCCTTGGCGCCTGAATATATTGGCTATGGCGATGCAGGGATCAGCGACGATATCTTTGTTAGCTATCAACCTGACATTGAATTATTGGATAACCGCCAATTTAAATATCATGTCGACTTTAGTCGCTTAACCATTGATGACAGCATTGGTGCTATCTGTGCCTCTCGGCCGACCAACCCAACCGGTAATGTGCTCACTGATAGCGAGATCCAGCAGCTTGATAAACTCGCGCGCGAGCATAACATTCCATTGATTATCGATAACGCCTACGGTACGCCGTTCCCTGATATTATCTTTGAAGATGTTGCCCCATTTTGGAACGACAATACTATTCTTTGCTCTAGCCTCAGCAAGCTAGGGTTACCCGGGGTGCGTTGCGGGATCGTGATCGCCAACGAAGATGTCATCCAAGCCATGTCAAATATCAACGGCATCGTTAGCCTATCGCCAAACAGTGTCGGACCGGCAATGGCGCTGGCGATGATTGAACGAGGTGACTTGTTGCGATTAAGCAAAGAGGTCGTTCGTCCTTTCTACCAACAAAAGTCGCAGCGCACATTAAAGATGGTGCTGGAGACCATTAACGATGAGCGAGTTCGTGTTCATAAGCCAGAAGGAGCTATCTTCCTTTGGCTCTGGTTTAACGATCTCCCAATCTCCACCCAAGAGTTATATAAACGCTTAAAGGCCCGCGGTGTACTTGTTGTCCCCGGAGAGTATTTCTTTATTGGTGTGGAGCACGAAGGCTGGGATCATGCTAAACAATGTATTCGCATGAACTATGTCCAAGAAGATGATGCCATGCAACAAGGTATAAAAGTGATTGCCGAAGAAGTCGCGCGCGCCTACAATGAAGGATAACTGCTGGTTTCACGTGGAACATAGGTACACGCATGTTCCACGTGAAACCTCTTATTACGCCTCTTGTCAACGCTAAAACGCTCTATACTATTTCCCTTCTCGCCGCTATCTAACCTGCCCATTTTTGCTAATTGCTGAAAGACGACTTTGCCCTTCATCAGCCCAAGCCCTGACTATTGGTTGTTCAACCTACAGAACGAATCCGCACGTTATATATCAAAATGCCGTTAACAGGCACATCGTTTAGTTTAGTTTGGTTTGGTTTGGTTTGGTTTGGTTTGGTTTGGTAAATGATATTGAATCGTTCGTAAAGATAATCCAAAGGTTCCACGTGAAACCTATCGCCTTAGTCTGTGCAACTCAGATTCTTTTTCACGGCTCCACCACGCGCTTTTTAAACACAGTCCATAATAGTAGGTTCAACCCGCAGCACCATTAGCGAGCGATAACCGCCCACAAGTACAGGTAAAGGGAACGTGTCTATAAAGCGAAGATGTAAAGCAGGCTTGCGAATCGGAACACCACAATTCGCTAGCTACAAAAAGGGCAGCCATGCTGCCCTCTCCTTATTCGTATCGTTTTGACTGACACTTACTCAACGTTTTCGAGTAAACGGCTACCAATTTCGATGCGACGAGGTTTTTCCTCTTCAGGCACCTCACGCACTAAATCAATATGAAGCATGCCGTTTTCCATTTCCGCCCCCGTCACTTTAATGTGATCGTCGAGGTGGAACTTGCGTTCGAAATCACGCTCAGCAATACCCTGATACAAGAACTTCGTATCTTGATTACGGCTGTGTTTTTTACCTGCAACTGTGAGGCTGTTTTTTTGCTGAGTAATGTCTACTTCGTCTTGGCTAAAGCCAGCGACCGCCATGGTAATTCGGTATTGGTTCTCTTTGCCTTGCTCAATGTTGTAAGGAGGAAAACCACCTGCGTTTGACGCATTCGTGTTTTCAACCAGATCAAACAAACGGTCAAAGCCAATTGCGGTACGATAGAGTGGAGAGAAATCAAAGTTACGCATAATCTTATCCTTCCTATGAAGCAATAAAATGTTATCTACGGCTTTCCAACTTGGACAAGCCCCCGGGCGACCCAATGGCATCGCCTCATTACTCTATATAAGGTTGCGTGATTTGATTTCAAGTCTCATCGAGCGATTTTTTATCATCGCCAGACGTGTCTCCGTTCTATCCAACCATACAGGTACATTCAAATATCTCTAACCGCTTTAATAAACTACGGCTCTGGATGATGGCATACCGCTTCAATGTTATTGCCGTCTGGGTCAATAAGAAATGCCCCAAAGTAATGGTTGTGATACATAGGCCTCAGACCTGGCTTACCATTATCTATTCCCCCAGCCTCCATTCCAGCATCGTAAAACGCCTCCACTGTCGCTCTTGTTGGTGCTGAAAATGCTATATGACGAGGGGTATAGGGAGTCTGGGTTTCTATCACCCAAAAGATGGGCCGATCGCTTGGTCCAAAAGCACACATCCGCTGAGTCGGAAAGTCAGTATTCCATTCTGCAACAAACTCCATTTGGATCGCATAGCCGAGCGCTTCAAACACCGAACGATAGAACTCTTTAGTCGCCGAGAAATTCGTTGCGTAAGTACTTAGATGGTCAATCATAGTTGCTCCTTATTGGGATAGCGGCATGCTTAATCAATAGGTGCGACACGCACTAAATGCCCATCAGGATCTTGAATCACGAAGGTTCGGCCAAACACATCATTATAAGGAGATTGAACAACATTGATGGTGAGGTTGTTCGACCATTGGTCAAAAACGGCATCAACGTCATCATTGGTAGGCACCATAATGCCAATTTCGCTCAGTCGCGTGATTGATGGCGAGGGCTGCTCGCCGCCGGTCCACAACGCGAACAAAGCATCGCCCTGCTCAGAGGCAGAAAAGGCGACGTATCTTGGGCTGGTAAATACCGGCTCACACTGAAACAGTTGCTGATAGAAACTCACGGAACGGTCAATATCAGACACATAAACCAGTTGGAGATTAGCACGCGTTTTTATAGACATCAGGCTTCCTATCACTTTGTCGTTACGGAGCTATTGAGTCTACTTACTCATAAAAACACTGGATATAAAAGGCTCTTCACCGGATGTGGTGGAAAGTGTTTCTTTTCAAGTTTTCCGATTAATTGGACAATGAGGAAACACTCTGCACTTGAGCCCTGAATCAGATGAAAGATACAGCACTCTATCAAGCGATCCTTGGACTGACTCCGCCATGGACTGTCGACTCTGTCCAGGTGGCCAGCGTATTACCGTGACCANCGAACGAAAACCAACGAAAACCCACACACGGCTTGATACACTCATCTGCAAATCTGCCAATACGATGGCGTGTTAGGTGCCGACAACTGATCGGCGGTAGCATGGCTAACCACTGGATGTTTGAGGCTCTTCACCGGATGTGGTGGAAAGTGTTTCTTTTCAAGTTTTCCGATTAATTGGACAATGAGGAAACACTCTGCACTTGAGCCCTGAATCAGATGAAAGATACAGCACTCTATCAAGCGATCCTTGGACTGACTCCGCCATGGACTGTCGACTCTGTCCAGGTGGATAAAAAGAGCCAGCGTATTACCGTGACCATCATGTACGAAAGTCCTTCAGGCGTTGCTTGTCCAACATGYTCGAAAGYGGTAAGAAAGCATGACTCTCGAAAGCGGATATGGCGTCATTTGGATACATGYCAATACGAAACATATCTTGAGGCCCAAGTTCCACGTGCTGACTGTCCAAAGCACGGGGTTCAGACCATTTCTGTTCCTTGGGCATCTCCTRGTAGTCGCTATACCGAACTCTTCGAGACAAAGATTATTGAAACACTTCAGTTCACTTCTCTTCACTCTGTATCTAAAGCCTTTCGACTGAGTTGGGGAGCCATTGATCGGATAATGAAAARGGCTGTTTCACGAGGGCTCGCCCGGCAGGGAAAACGCATGAAGATCCGCGGCATGCCTGGGCTAGCGATTTAATGACTTAATTGTCAATTAAGGATGAAAATCGTGCGTTGAACCATGTTTATTAATTAAAATGAGTGAAAATAAAGGATCAATTTGTTGATCATTTTCAGTGCGATTTAATGGTCTCCTAACGTAAAAATGACAGAAGATAANAATTGAATCAAATTGAATCAATGCACTGGCAACTTGATGTTGGATTAAAAGAAGATGCTTGCCGAATAAGAGTCGATGACCGAGCGGAAGTTTTTGCACGAATAAGGCAAATGGTTCTGAATTTATTAAAGCAAGAGAAGAGTTTCAAAGCCGGTATTCAACGCAAGCGAATGATGTGCGCGATGAACCAAGAGTATCTGGCGACCGTGCTGGGAAGCCTTTCGTGACGCGGATGTTCATGCGTTTTCCGTGGGGAAAACGCATGAAGATCCGCGGCATGCCTGGGCTAGCGATTTAATGACTTAATTGTCAATTAAGGATGRAAATCGTGCGTTGAACCATGTTTATTAATTAAAATGAGTGAAAATAAAGGATCAATTTGTTGATCATTTTCAGTGCGATTTAATGGTCTCCTAACGTTTAGGAGATTAAAAATGACAGAAGATAAAAGTCCATTTATGCATTTCGTTTCCATTAGAGACATTCGTCAAGAAGGTAAAGTTGAACATACGTTATCAGATATTATTT
>NZ_MUFO01000055.1:0-15855 GCF_001995345.1 Salinivibrio sp. IB872
CAGTATGCCAGTAAAGGGAGGAGTGGATGGCAGGATTTTTTTCTTTGAAGATTTTTTGGTAGAAAGCCTAGGTTTGCCCAACAATGTTCAATTCTTTGCTTTGGCTTTCGTTATTTACCTAGCTTTTTGTTGCCATCCTAAACAAGATCAATAAATAATTCACATATGTGTGTTTTTACATAAAACTAAAATTTTTTAAGTTCCAGACAAAATATTTAAGCTATTCCGATATAGCTCTGAGTGTTATTTTAGAGGTTATCAAGTAATGAGAAAGTCTTACCTGATAGTGGAAATAACAGCAGATCACTACAAAATCAAAGCTATAAAGGACTCGTAAATTTGAGCGAAGTTTTATTTTTCTTCATTACAGGTTTTTTATTGGCTATGTTACGAAAGGTATCTCGTATACCCTTTAAACGCTCAGCATCCCTTTTCATCTACGTCGTTCTAGTTATTAGTTTTATCGGTGGTAATTACTACTCTATCTTCAGAAATGGAACTTTATTGATGGACATACTCCCAAAATTATCATTTGAAGAAAATGAAGTAATTAGGTGGCTTAGTATCATTATATGTTTATATTTAGGGCTGTTAACCCCTAAAGTTCAGTAAACAAAAACTTTAATCATAATCATTTCTTTTCGAAAAAAGTCGCACACATTTGCACTCGATATTGGCAGATATTTAAGTGATTGAAAAATATATTTTCGCACTAATTTCTATTGTTTTTGTTTATTTCTTAAAGAAGTTTAATGCATCACCGTCGGAAAAAATCGTTTTCTTTTCCAAGTATGCACTGATGCTCATTAGTGCAGGTCAATACATGTCGATATTTTTTTATGGTGGTAAGGTCAAAGGAGGTTACGATGCCGGAGACATACTCTTTTTCAACGACAAGATAGTAGACGCTCTCCAGCTCCCTGGGTACATACAATTTTTTGCCTTAGCAACAGGTCTTTACCTCTGTATATTTTGTCACCCTAAGCACAAGAAAAACGTGTAAGGGATTCCATTCTTTGAAGAATCAGCCATTCGTAGTCGGGTTCAATCAGGAATACCCCCCCGTCTAGCTCAATATAGAGACTCGAGATCCTGCGTATTAAATGTCAGCCTTTTTATCTCACTAAGCGAGCGGAGATGTTGCTACTCCTCACTCAGAACCTGGCGGCTTTGTGATCGGGGAAGGCTTTGGCCCATCAGAGCCTCGCGGTTGATACCCAGCATCAGGAGTACCATCAGGCTTAGAGTTTGGCTAGAAGAGGTAGTCAACTTCCGAGAAAAGCTTTCAGGGACTCTTGATAGAACCGATACCGACATCAAAAGCCCCCGAGCATAAGCTGTATGTTTGTAATCCGCTCAGGCTAAATGGAATCTAACTGCTTAGATAGGAATAGACCAATAGCCATTGAGGTTAAAACTGCCAAAGCAATATCTTCTTTGGTTTTCAGACTTTTGTAACCTTCCATAAGTCTGAAATTACTGACATAATTGATATTATTAATTGCGATATACAGTTCTTGATATTTAGCATTAAGAACATCGTTACAATCCAATGGGTACACCGAGTGTTTCAACTTACGCTCCTCGTTTTCAAGCTGTTTACGAATGCTAAGTATCCGTGGCTCAATCTCTGAAAACATACGATTGTATACACCTATTCGGCCATCATTTACCCAAGTGCTTCGCCAAATCGAGAGCCATTGCTCCTCAGATATTCGATGAATTAACGAGCTATATGCGAATTGAAAGTCTGCCGTATCGATAGCTCTTCGATACTTCGAAGCACGTTGAGCAGGAATTTCAAATGGGAAAGTTTTTCCTTTATTGAGGCTCAAGTACTTCTCACATTCTTCCTCAGTCAGAATATTAACACGATCCTGCAATCCTGACATGATAGAATCCAAGTGATTGTTTGATATCCAATTATTATTTTTTATACCGTGAGATGCTAAAATCTCATTAGCGTGTGACATTAAATGTCGGCGATAAATTGGCTTGCTTCCTATACCATCCAAAAAGTAGTCTTCTATTTCCCCTGGCCAATCGTGATGTATGCCAAAGGCCTGTTTTTGAAGGCTCTCCGTCAAGTCTTTTAAAGTATTGATCGCTTCATTATATCTGGAGATCGCAGTTTGGTGATGGTCAGCGATAGCAGTATGTTGAGCGATCCTGTTTGACTCCCTGCTCATTTTAGCCGAATTCCAAGTCGCGACTGCAGCAAACCCTGAGGCTACAGCTGAAAAAACTGAGGGAATAAACTCGTACAAATCCATCTTATTTCCTACCTAAACAAAAATAAGTACTTATACTACCCTTAAAATGTCATGTATGTGAAACTGGACCATGATAGATCACAAACTAAGACAGACTAAGTTGGAACAGTCATACATTTATGCCAGACTTTGTGCCCATCGTTCCATCAGTCTCAAAATACCAAATGACACAACCCTTTCCCTTCGTCATCGGCCAAGAGTACAACCGCAATGCCGACATCCACGGCGTCTACAAAGGCCAAGCTCGAGGTGGAATCTCCACTCCTAAAGGATATCCCTTTGTATTTATTGTCAATTCTAATACAGGGATTCAGCACGGCTACCACGATGAGTTCCGTGATGACGGCCAGTTCTGGTATACCGATGAAGGTCTAGCAGGTGACATGGGAATGGCCTCTGGTAACAAGGCCATTTCGCACCATGAAGAGCTAAGACCTAATAAACATGGCACTAAGAGTTTGGTATATATCTTTCATCTTGATATTGATTTCATCCCAAGTGAAGAACAAATCGACACCAACATTGAAACGCTGACAGGCTGCGATCTTAAGTACCTATCCAAAAAGCCCTACGATGAATGTAGTGGCATAGTGAATTTGGCCACCTGATTAGAGGTGTTAAG
This sequence comes from Salinivibrio sp. IB872, assembly GCF_001995345.1. Lineage (NCBI taxonomy): Bacteria > Pseudomonadati > Pseudomonadota > Gammaproteobacteria > Vibrionales > Vibrionaceae > Salinivibrio > Salinivibrio sp. IB872. The sequence goes on from NZ_MUFO01000055.1 coordinate 2,896, forward strand.
ATACGCCTCATAGCATGACAGGTGAAACCATGACCAAACGCACAAGACGTACTTTCAGCGCTGAATTTAAACGTGAAGCCGCTGAGCTTGTTCTCGAACAAAACTACACGATTATCGAAGCAGCTACTGCCATGGGCGTGGGCAAATCCACCATTCAAGACGAGCTATCCAATTAACAAACTGTGCCAAGTATTTAGCGTACATCGCAGCAGCTTTCGTCACTGGCAACAACGTTCAAAAAAGCCGGTATGTGCCCAAAAAGTCATGGAAGAAGCCAAGGTCAAGAAGATCTTTCGCGACAGTGAAGGCTCTGCTGGCGCGCGTAGTATTGCGCGAGTGGCGACGGATCAAGATGTCCCGCTAAGCCGTTATCGTGCCAGTAAACTGATGGAGAAGCTTGGCTTAGTGAGCTGCCAAGTCCCCAGCCATACATACAAGAAGACAGGCGATGAACATGTTGAGATACCGAACCATTTAGACCGACAGTTTAACGTCACCACACCAAATCAAGTTTGGTGTGGTGACGTCACATACATCTGGACCGGCAGTCGATGGGCTTATCTGGCTGTCGTTATTGATTTATTTGCACGAAAACCGGTTGGCTGGGCAATGTCGTTGTCACCGGACAGCACGTTAACCAGTAACGCATTGAAAATGGCATATGAGAGCCGTGGACGCCCTAAAGGCGTGATGTTTCATAGCGACCAGGGTAGCCATTATACGAGCCGTAAGTTCCGTCAGACACTCTGGAAACGGCAAATAAAGCAAAGCTTAAGCCGCCGTGGTAACTGCTGGGATAACGCGCCAATGGAGCGCTTTTTCAGAAGTTTGAAGACAGAATGGGTGCCGACTTATGGTTACCGTTCATTTTCGCAGGCTCAAGCGCATATACTGAAATATTTAATCGGGTATTACAGCCAACTTAGGCCACATCAGCATAATAGCGGTATGAGTCCGAACGTGGCAGAGGAAAAATACTGGATTAACTATAAACTGGTGGCCAGTTTTTCTTGACCACTACAACCAAGAAAGAAGAGTTTTTGTCTCACATCATTGAGCGATTGAACGAAGTATTTCTCACTGACAACCTGACCGACAAAGACATGATCAACTATGCCTTTACGGTGCGTGACAAGCTCACAGAAAACGAAACGGTGATGAGCCAAATCGCTAACAACACTCGCGAGCAAGCCATGCTGGGTGACTTCCCACGTGCGATTGATGATGCGATCTTGAATAGCAATGAAGCCCACCAAGAGCAGATGATGCAGTTGTTGTCTGATCCGAACAAAACCAAACAATTTGCACGGGTGATTTTTGATATGTTGAGTGGCGTTAAATAGTGGCTATCTATCAACTATCGAATGATGACTGTGGTGTCGTCATTCAGTAAGCCCTGTTTTGAAATGTCCCTATACTTAGCCAGTCAATTTGGGATGCATTATACTTTTAAGAGAAACAGAGAAAAACTGGATGCTTTTTTGACATTCGTCACTTGTCAAATCGAGATGTAAGGCTTATATTTAGCGCACTACTTTCCCTTCTCCCACGTTGGCATTACGACCACTGGGGTTGGGCGAAATTGCCGACCTGCTAGGTCGGTTTTTTCATATCTGGAGCCTAGAAAAGAAAGTAATGTGAGAACACGAGTATACATCGACGGTTACAACTTCTACTACGGCTGTCTCAAACATACGCCATATAAATGGTTGGATCTGGTTCACCTCTTCGAAAATCACCTTCTGCCGCGTTCAGGCGCTACCTCATCTGAGCTTCACCCAGAACATGGGATTAAGTTTTATACTGCCGAGATAAGCCCAACGGCTGCACTGGATGAGCATTCAGTGCAGGATCAGCGGAGTTATCATGCAGCACTTGCCGGACATCATCCCAATGCGGTCAAGATAAAGATTGTTAAAGGCAGCTATGCAATCGATAAGATTGATGCAAGAAAAGTTGAGTGCTGCGAGGACGGTAAAGAAAAAGAGCCGAAATATTGTTCGACGGTCAAAGTGTGGAAGCTGGAAGAGAAGCAAAGTGACGTCAATATTGCCATAGATGCCGTTTTTGATGCCTTTACTGATCACAGTATTGAGCAGGTAGTATTTGCAACCAACGATACTGATATTGTTCCCGCGTTGAAAAAGTTACAGGAGCTGAATGGGCTTGGGATTAGGCCACCAATTAAGATTGGGCTAGTTACTCCGGCAAAAGAGAGACATGGGCCGCGGCGCACCAACAAGTCGTTGAGTCAGTTGGCAGATTGGACGATAAATTTCATAACTGATAAAGAGCTGAAGTTGTCTCAATTACCATGTAGGGTCACAGGTGGTAAAAAGCCAGCTTTTCAGCCGGTATCCTGGTTTGAGCACAGAGAGCAAGTCGCAGAACTCTTGAGTATTCTAAGTGCTTGCGATGTATGTGGTTCAGTACCCAAAGCGTGGCGCTGGCTGTGCTCTCCCAAGCCGGCTACTGACGGTTTACCAGAGCTGGCCGAAGACCCATCAACCATGCTCTATACAAGGGAAGGTGTTGAAGCTGTCTTAGCTCATGCAAAGTGTTTTGCTGAGCATATGAGGAATAATGCCTAGTTATCAGCATGGGAAGCAGTGTAAAAAGTGAGCAATAGCCGCTCTCGGTGATACACATAACAATTATGAACTAACGAACCTACCTTTGTGAAAACCTGCTTACAGGTCAGGTGTAACCCCCAAAAAACTGGTCATTAGCAATTAGAGTTTTCCGTTTACACTAAGATAATCTCAAACATTATAGATACAAAAAGCCCCGCTAGGCTAGGAGCTTAGCGGGGCTTTCAAACGTTCTAGAACGTCTTCGTATACGAATTTGGTGGAGCTGGCGGGAGTTGAAATGGTTTCTCACTTCTCATGAATTCAGTGATTTATATCGATGTTGCCAATTTGGTGTTGCATTGGATGTTACATCAATTTCCTGCTTCAAAAGGAACTGAACCCGCGTCCATGTATTACTAAATCATTTAAAAATGCTAGCTTGTTATAGTAATTTAATCTAAAGCAATAGCGCTGATACTGAGTATTTTACCCAGCCTCACCATCTATTAGTAGCGATTTTAACACATCGGGAGAAGACGGTAGCATTCCGACTTTTAAGCCAAATGGTTTGAATACCTTGTTGAGAATCTCTGTATTGTAGCTGCCCCGATCATTCTCTATATCTGAGAGTGTTTTTCTTGAGACATCTACAAGTCTTGCGAACACATCCTGTTTGAGTCCCAGTATATTAATGCGTAAACTTTTCAACGCTTGGCCTTGTGTTAGCTCTCCAAGCAATAAGTGTTTGATGATTTTGTTTGCCTCGGTTTTGCGTTCTGCTGCACTTACTGCTTTGGCGTTTTTTGAGGTTTTCGATCTAGTCGGAGTATTAAGTTGCGATCGTTCTTTGGTTGAATGAGTTGTGTTCGTCCCAGTCTTGGGCTGATGTTGATTTCGGTTTGCTCTTAGACGAGCAACTGTATCTTGTACGGACTCTTTATTGCTTGGCTTATTCATAGTAGCCCCCATTTAGTGAGCTTTTCTGATATATGATTAAGTCCAACGGCTGGCATCTCTAAGATTTGTTCTGGTACTCCTCGTAATGCTAGTCTCTGCTTTAAATCAATGCATTTACTTGCAGTAACCTCTAGCTCTTGTAATAACACTTCTTTTGGCACGAGATCAGATAAGGTGTCCGCTATTCCTACGAAGTCGTAAGTTCCGCCAACCTCTAGTGGGGCTTTCCATTTTGTTGTTCTTGGAATGCCTTCAGGATCAGCTTTCATTGGTGCGAAGTCGTAAACGGGAGCAAGCTTTATGACTCCATCACCTTTTAAGAATGAAGTGTTTCTGCCATGGTTATCACTATTACCAAACAAGATGTTGAGTAGATCTCTCTTCACCCATTCAATGACGAAAGCTTGGGTATCAAACCTATACCCTTGGTGTTTAACCATATTGCTTTCAGTAATTTTTTCTATGATAGTTCGGATTGTTGTTTCGTGATCAAGAGTGACCCCAGCGCCTTTGTTCAAAATGGAATACACAGATTCCATGCCAAATCTCTCTATTTGTTGCTCAATAATTTGAACATCAAATCGAGGAAGCCACAAGGAAGGGTAGTTTAATCCTTCCTCCAAGCGCATACCGTCGGTGGAGATCGTTTCAACTCCCATTTCAGTTAGCTCGTGGTAGAAGTAGAACTCAGCTCTTAGAATATTACAGTCGATGGTGCTTCTTGAGCCTCTAGGGTACTTTACTAAGTAATGTAAGTCGTGGTTGCTATTGTCATCTTGGTATGGGTCAATCCATATTTTTTCGCTGCCAGATCCATGATCGAAACCACATCGGAGGATCAGTTTTGGCGCTTCACCTCCAGCCCCTGTTGCACCACCTGCGGCTGCCCCTCTTTGCTGTGCATAGTCGAGGAAATCACCTGCTCGATTTTTAACATCATCAACAGAGAAGTAGAGGTTGTCTGCTACTTCGTAGCGCTCAGGAAGAGAGTCTTTTATTCTTAAGTTACCAATAGGCGACAGTGTGCCAAACTTGAGCAAAACATAGTCTTGTTCATCAGAACTAAGGTCTTCAATATCTAGGTGTTTGACCCAGTATCGTCTACTCGCGCCACTAGGCATAATATCGTCTAGAAACTTTAACCATCCAGGTTTACCCATGTCATCAAAAAAGAATGAGACAGGGTGGTTTAGTGAAACAGCGTGAAAGTCATCTTTATCGTGATGTTCTAGCGCATAGTCGCTGAGGTAGTTGAGTTCAGTCACTCGAAAATTATGTTGGCTACTTTTAGGGAATGAGATGATACCAATATCTATCCATTCACCTCTTATAAAAGCTTGTACGGTTAGTTCTTCCATCGACAACACCTCTACTTATCAATGAGTAAAACTTTACTCTTAAAGTCATTTTTTTTCAAGTTGTGAGTAAAATTTTACTCATAAATGTATGGCGAGGCTCTTTATGAGTAAATGATTACGCATGGCTTGTAAGTCAAAATTGTTGATGAGCAGAATAGATTATTTTAGCTATGAAAGCTGCTATAGGGAGTGGGGCGTTAATTGTTTGTTCAGTTATGCAGGTTGTCCATAATAAATGAACAGTTGCCTTAAATGAACAAAGTGAATGAGGAGATTAAGAATGGCTGCTACATACAAAAATACAGTTAATACACTTTAATGCGCGTAAAAGTGTTTGAACGTTACTTTTTAATGCGCATAAAAGTGTTGTTTGCTGTGCAGATAGATGATGAACCTGTACATAATTCCTAGGGTCTTATTCACAAGGTGAGCAATGAGCGAAGTGAGAAAGCCCTAGCGGACTTTCAGATGCCGAAGTGTTGGCTAGCTCTTATAGGTAATAAGCTTTATTAGTAAGTAATCCACAGGTTAAGCTGACAGAACCCTTGGGGTTAGAAATGAATGTGGTACTACCGTCAGCGATCACTTTTTCTACAGCATCATGTTGATGCCCTGCAACCCAATACCTAGCTCTTGAGATCAACTCATTACTCAACCCTGCATGATAATACGGAGCATAATCGCTGCTGGCATTTTGCTCGAAAGCAAAAGCTTCTTTAGAGGGAAGGTGGTGAGATATTGCTAGATCAACTTTCTCTGGAAAGTTGTTAATGAATGCTTTGTGCTGCTCTTCAATCATTTGATGGCTGATGTACTTTGTATCATTCATCAGTTCTGAGTACGCATCAATCAGTGCAGACGAGTATGTGTGAATAGGAAACCAAAGAGTTCCGCCATAAATGCTATATCCATCTAAGTATATTGACTCATTATTCAAAAAGAACAGGTTTTCAGTGGTATCGCTATGAGCCTTAAGCTTTGTTAATACTGAACTCTTAGAAACGTTGAGAGAACCTGAGTTAGTACTAGATTCGCACTCACTTGTATATCGGTAGGATTTACTCGTATTGCTATACCATTCATGGTTTCCTGCAATCATGATGACCGCCTTAAAGTGGCGGCAAAGTACATTCTTTACGTATGCTATGCCTGATAGACCGTTTGCCGTGTCACCAGCAACGACCAACGTGGCTTCTTTATCGAAGTCATGCCAAAAATCGCGGCGTATTCCGTGAGTGTCCAGGTGTAGGTCAGAAACAATGTAAAACTTCAAACTATCATGGCCTTAATATTGATTGACTACTCTATGGTACATTGGTTATTTGGATTAGAGAAGTGAGCATATGCGCTAAGCACTTTAACATTAGTAACTTAAAATGAAACTTCTATGGAGTATAATGACTGGTCGATTTGTTTGATTTTTCGCCACTAAGATTTAGACACTAACTTTTAGTGTCTAAATCTTAGTGGCTTATAACTGAATGAAATTAAATGTATTTGTTATGAATTATTAAGATTTTTTGCTGAGGCGACTTCTAAGAGGCTGGCGAGAGTGTAATTGTGCTACAACCGTGCTTACGACAGACATTTTTATGAGTGAGGCTGATATGAAGAACGAGGTTAAGGCTAAAAAAAAGTGATAACGAGCAAGCCGAATCAAAGGATAGTGAGGTTGCGCTAAATGATTTTTTTGACTTGCTTGATCACGCTATCTCTACCAACACTGATAAGCTAGTTGAAGTAACTTAAGCACTCAAAATAAACTGGAAGAGAGCATCGGTGACTATCAAGTTGGCCTAGACGGGAAGTATTAAGAGCACCCCCCATTCGAGTCTGCACAGCATAAAGCTGTGCTATGTAAGCGGCATGCGCCGCAGTAACGAGTGATGGACATCATGCACAATAGCTTTCTTGCAGTGTATTCTCTAATTCTTTGCCGAGAATAATCTCAAAGTCAGTAAATACAGCAATAGGGCGGCAAGCGCTGCCTTTTTCCTCGAACTGGATGAATCCTTTTGATGATAAGTCGTCGAGTGTTCGTGAGAGTTCGCGGATATGATGGCCGCTAATCTCCGCAAGCTCAGCTAGGCTTTCAGGCTTTTCTCTACTGATCAGAAGCATTAGTTCGATATTCTCATTACATAGTAGCTTTGAAGCTTCATTTAGTGACGTGAACCAAAATGTGGGGAGATGCTTGCTATGATTAATGTTGCCTGCGGCCAAATTAATCATGTGCCTACGAATGAGATCTTCCGATGTAACCCCAATGCGAGCTTTCATGAGTCTATCCTTCTCAGAACGAAGTAATAGAATCCTAGTGTATACGATGCTGTTCTGAAAGGAAAAGTAGATAGTTATATTTGCTATGCTAATGGACGCCCCTTTCATGACAGAGAGGTCAAGAGAAACAACGATATCTGAATAGTCACCGATTTTATAGACATGCTTCGGTTAGACTCGTTTACTTGGTTTTATCCAATTTAACTTATCCGAAGTGCACGATTTTGAGCACCAACTATAACCCGTCTCTGCCCCATTCCTTGTTAGTACGCCCACTCATTTACATCATATTGATGCTACTTGCACGCAGTACAACTTATCCCACAATAAGACAACCAAGCCGAGTTAGACCTAGGCTTGGTTGTTGTGACATTAAGTTCTATTTCTAGGGTATAAGATGATCAAACTCATGATACCGACTATTACCGCGGCAAAAACCGAAGTAAAACGCACGAGGTCATCTGAAATCGCACTAATACTCGTTGAAGTAATACCATAAAACACTAAAACCACATAACTGGAATACATCAGTTGAATTGAGTTATAGCTAGCTTTCTTTGTAACGGCATGAATCCCCATAAATAAAGCACTGACTACAGCAACACCTACAGTTCCTACCAAATTGACTTGCAGCAAACTCATGATTAGAGGAGGAATCGCATACAGCACGCTCGCGTATGTTGTCAGCAGCCTTCTTAAACCATAATCTTTACCAATACTAGGATCAGGATCTTTAATCATTAACGCGACGATGATGGTAATAATCGTACTTTGCTCCAAGTCCAATTGTATCGTACACACCATCATGGTCATGACAATGATCGCTTTGAGAAAGGTTTGCCAATCAAGCAAATATTTCGTTGTCGAACTGACAGGTGGCATGCTTATCGCGAGTGGCTCACCTCGTGGAAATAGCAGGTAGGCCAAATAGGCGGTGAAGCCAGCGATAAAAATATTTTTTAGCAGAGCCATAGGGATTTGCTCAACGCTAATCCCTTTCTGCTGCGTAAAAACGGCAATCATTGCGGTTGAGACAATCAGCAATATAGCAAATACATCTTGCGGATTTTTCTTGGTACGCTCCATGCACCAGTAAAAAATTCCAAACAAGAACAGATAGTAAACATGTACGTAATCAATCAATAGTTCACTCATTAGTGCCTGAAACCAAGCAGTAATGAATAAAATGCCCCCCATAACAAACACCATAATTACAGGCGGTGGTTCATGAGTGGTAGTGAGAAAAACCGCACACATCGCTGGAGCGAGTAAAGGCAAATCCGTCCCATATACATATTGCCAAAACAGCAAAAGTACAGGGAATACCGCAACTCTTATAATTGGGTTAGCGGCACTATGATACATAGCTGATATAACTCCATGCCCAGATCCACAAATCTTGTAGTCTCTCACCTAAGTAGCTTTCATCAGGATAGAAACCCACCACAGCTCGACCACCGTATCTCAGATTTAGATCGGCAGGCAACGACGTGAACTCGATATTGACGGGGAAACGCTGTGCTTTTGAACTGCTTGTTGGCGACGTCATAAGGCCATTACTGGCATCTTGGGCAAGGCTACCATTACCGCTACTTCCCCAACCGATTGAAGAAATTTTTCCTTCATAGACCTCGCCAGGGTTTGCATCAAAAACAATTTTGACTTTATCGCCAGGCTTTAAATGAGCCAGTGAATTCTCTCTCACCATGGCCGTCAGCCATAAGTTGTTGTTATTGATAAAGGTAAGAAGTGGCTGCCCAGCAGCAGCATAATCGCCAACAGCAACATCCATATTAGTGATCACACCATTAGCAGGTGCCGTCAGTTTGGTGTGATTGAGGTTTAGTAGAGCCTGCTCTTGTCGGTTTAATACCGATTGAATTTCAGGGTTATCAATTCCTCTCGGGCCAAACTCTTGTTTCGCTTTTTCTAGTGCTGATGACGCTTGAGCCAACCCCGCTTGGGCCGTCTCTAGTTCGGCGATTATGTTATCCATTACCGCTTGACTTATCGTTCCTTTATTGGCAAGTACGCGATTACGCTCCACATTCTTCTTAGCATTATTGACCTTAACACGAGCTGCGACTTCATTTGCTTGAGCGACACTGATTGCTGCTGAATCCGCTTCATAAGACTGAGCTGCTTGTTGCAAATCAAATTTGGCGGCCTTAACTGCTAATTCAAAAGGACGCGGATCGATCGTGACGAGTTCATCTCCTGCCTTGACAATACTATTGTTAGTAATAAGTACTTGTGAAATAGGGCCAGAGACTTCTGGGCTAATGCGGATCAATTGGCCATTTACTCTAGCTTGATCTGTCATTGGCGTCATTCTGTCCGCCCATAAGGTGTACAGCCAAAGAGCAGCAACTAAGGCAAAAATATAGTAAGTGAAAGAGCGAGCTTGGCTAATTTTTTTATCGCTATGTTCAGCACTGGTTTGGGCATTGTTATCTGACATTTTCTGTTCCTACTGTCGTTTACTGAGGTTGTTCCAGTAAATTTATCTTTTTATAAATGATACTTTTCTTAGTTCGTACTTCGACGGCAATGGTAATGATGAATGCAAATWGACCAACCAGTGCAACAGCGCTTGAAGAAGAAACCATCACTTCGCCAGCGTATTTAGTCCAGATCACAGCTATAGCCACAAACCAGCCAAATAGCGCTGCTGCATGGGTGACTGCAATAGGAACAAGGTGAGACCAAAAACCACTCTGAAGTTGACTAATGTGTTGTGGGTGGGATTTGTTGAGCTGATGAATAAATAGCTTGGATGTGATCAACGACAAAATGATCCCTAAACCAAAAGTTAGAGATACCGCTTGTCCCCACACAGTCACTTCAGAATTAGTGATCACGTTAAGCGACATCGGTACGCTATCCATTCCTTTGAAATGGTGGCTCGCAATATAACCATTGATAACGCCGTTAATCACGCCACCAATCAATGAATCTTTCACTTTGATATCCACGTCTAGCCCCTTCACTGTTGTACAATAAACTCTTACTGATTATAACGAGAATGTTCGAATAAATGCATATCAAACATGACCATTTTTGATACTGTTGTGGCTAGAGCATACTTGTGCGCCATGATAACTGTGGAAAGGAGTCAATCATGAATCTCGATAAAGCGTTGTCAAATATTAGCGAGAAGAATAACTTCATCTACTTAACGTTAGCTTTAATCATGCTGTTAATTGCCGCCGCCCTCGTTCAACTACTACAAGACAATGTGATCGAATACGTCATACAGGGGATTATGGTAGTGATTTTTATTGTTTGCTTTGTAAGTTTGCGCTTTGATCGAAAGTGGACGCATTTTTTAAGAGGTTTAGCCGTGGTTTGGATAGCTGCTATTGCCGCGAAACACCTCTTTCATATCAAAGAGATGAGCATATTGATGCTTTCTCTGACTTTTGTCTTTTTCTATGGCACTTTCCAATCTTTAGTAAGAAAAATCTTGTTTTCAGGCCAAATAGACACCAACAAACTTATTGGTTCTGTAGCCCTATTCTTATTGCTTGGTTTAATGTGGGCGGTGGCTTACCTTTTGTTACTTGAGCTAGACCCTTTCGCATTTCGCGGGTTAGAAGCAATACCTTGGGAAGATAATTTTTCTAATAGCGCTTATTTTAGCTTCGTGACCTTAACCACTCTCGGTTATGGGGATATCAGTCCAGTGACTCCAATTGCGAAAACGTTAGTCTATTTAGAGTCGGTTTTTGGTGTTTTTTATATGGCAGTAGTGGTGTCTAGTTTAGTCAGTTCGAATTTAGGTAGAAACACGCCTAGATAAAAGATATCCCCTTAAGGCGTGGTCAAGTTATCGCTAATGACAATTGCGATATTTACACTGTTTCACAATGTAATAAAGGGCTGTTCCGAACCTTACTTTCTAATCAGTTTTGCCGTTTGAGTTTTGGATTAGTAAACGTTATGTCAAAAAGCAATATGGTTTTTTAGCTCTAAATGACTTCTGTCCAGAAGTGAGCTGTGTGGACGAGTACAGGCGCATGACCAACTTATATAATCAAAACTGTCGGATCGTGTATGACTCAATACAGCTAATGTCAGCAAGTTCCTCTAAATTATTCGTATTCTCTTAACCGATATGAATCAAGAGTTTGAAATTTTCCTTGGGAGGGTGGTCTTGCTATGTACACCAGTGCTTAGGTTAGTTCATATCCACTATTACTTAGAACTAAGATTGATTACTTTTGGTTGAACAAAGCATTACATTGAAAACGATTTTCTACGATTTCATCTGCTACATCTTTTAAATACTCAAACCATTCGTCATTGACGATGTTAGTCACTAATACATACTCTGTATCAGCAATGCAGAGTAATTGGTTTACTAACTTAGTAAAAAAACCTTTCCCTTGCAGACCAGGGTGTAAATCTAATCTCTCAATCTGAGCCACTTTCTGCACGGAAAAATCCATTAACAACTGGCACCACACTTCAGAGTCAGCATTGTTTTTGCATATAACTAATACCTCTCCGTTAGGTAGAACTAATTCCTTAGTAGGTATGTTTTTTTCGTTAGCATATTTAATAATGTGAGTTTTAGTTTTATCAAATTGCGTTAGGTAAGTTATGTCACTACGATAAGCAAGATGAATAACTTCCTCTCCGTTGCTGTCATGAATTAGTAAGCCGAACTCCCCATTTTTTCCTTTTTCTAATGAGGAAATATATTCTTTTGTTGCAAGCTCAATTAACTGCTCAACTAGATTCTGCCCTGGAACGTTTGGAACTAGAAGTGCTGTAGATGCTTGAAGCTCATGAATAGGGGAATCTAATTTAAATGTGAATGCCATAGGTTTTTCCAAAAAAGTTTAATGATGTTTATCCTTACAAGGTCTAAGCCGCTTTTGACATATAGCTTGTACTCTACTCGGATGCTTGTAAGGAGAGTCTTTGAAGCATTTTCAATGCATTGTCGAAAATAGGGCTAGAGATATGTTCTGGAAAGTCATTTGGCAATCTCGTATTTAAACGGTCTATAGCTTCTGGAAGCTCGTTGTTCATATATGCAGTGAGCGTTTCCATTACCAGTGAGCTTTTTTGCTATACGGTTTTGTCTCGTTTATCAAACAGAGTGTTGGCAAGAGCCACTTAGCGAGTGATTTGACTAACGACGTCACCGAACAAGACTGGTCTAAATTGAGTCTGATCTACTGATACATTGATATAGCGGGGATCTGGTTTGCCTGCATCATCTAGAATGATACTGTCATGTAAATGCCCGTGAACATTGATCTTTCCATGTAATTCCTGAGGATGTATAGGGCAGTGTGTAAACCAGGTATTTCGTTTAGATAGCATCGAGTGAATCTCATCGAAGCCATCAGCGAGTGCGAGCATCTTGCCGTTGACCTTCATGTTTGTACAATGATTGCCAAGTACGAGCACCTTCTTCGTACATTGAATACTTGCAACCCTCTCTAGCCAAAATGGGGTCGTTGCAATATCTCCAAGTAGGATTAACGTGTCACGAGGTTGTACAAATGATGCAAGGTTATCAAATAGAATATTATGGTGCTCTTCAGGAGAATCGAATCCTGAACGATATTTCAATATATTATCATGTCCGAGGTGCAAGTCTGCGGAGAGTACAAATCTACTCATAAGAATATTCTCAATAACGATATTGTGAATAATATACACTTGAACTGTAGTATTGTTCAAATAAATATTTTTCTTTACCTTGAATGTAATATATAGAAAATAATAAACACAAAGTGTTGTTTTTTATTTATTAAAATAATGCACTGTATGTC
>NZ_MUFO01000056.1:0-16284 GCF_001995345.1 Salinivibrio sp. IB872
GTTTAACCAGACGCTTGGTTCGGCGGCTATCACCTAATTCGGTATGGTAGAAGGTATCCTTGGCCCATTGCTCAGCATCTGTTGAAAACATAGTCACTTACCTCAACTTATGATTTTTTGTTGAGATCAGTCAGGCAGATAAAGGTTCAAAAAAAATCCCTCGATTCTCATCGAGGGATTTGTGTAGGAAAGCCAGGCTGCATGCGCCCTTGTTACCAATCAGTTGGGTGGCTGATTAAAGGTCTGTAATAAAGCGGCTTTCCGCTTGGACCTCTTTTTGTTTGTCGCCCGATGCACGCTCCATGACAAACGTGATGTCGGCAATGCGTTGGGTCATTTCGTAGGTGTCTACGCCTAAACTGATGGGCAGTGAGAACACTTCTCCCGCTTGCACTTTAACGGTTTGTGGGCCGTACCATTGCACGTCTTTTAGCCCTTTCACCGAGAGGGTATAGGTTTCATCACTTTGGGTCTTATTGAGGATTTTCAGCGTGTAGGTATTCTCAATCAGCCCTTGATTGTTGACGCGATACAGCTGGTTACGGTCACGAATGACATCCAATTCCATGGGCATCACGGACATGGCTAAGTAGATAAACATGGCCGTGACAATGGTCATAACGACGCCATAACCGACCAGTTTGGGTCGCATAACTGCCGTCTTCTTCCCTTCAAGCTTATGCTCGGTGGTATAGCTTATCAGTCCGCGTTCATAGCCCATGCGGTCCATGGTTTGGTCACAGGCATCAATACAGGCGCCACAGTTGATACATTCATACTGTAGGCCATCGCGAATATCGATGCCGGTCGGGCAGACTTGAACACATAAATTACAGTCAATACAGTCGCCCAGCCCCAACTCTTTGGGATCTTTTTTACGTGGGCGTGGGCCACGTTTTTCACCCCGTTCGACATCATAGCCGACAATAAAAGTGTCTTTGTCGAACATGGCAGATTGGAAACGTGCATAGGGACACATATGGATACACATAATCGAGCGCATCCATCCCGCATTTCCGTAAGTACAGGCGGCAAAGAAAATCACCCAAAAACCGACCCAGAAACTGGTATCAAAGGTGACTAAGTCCACCGCCAGCTCGCGCATGGGGACAAAATAGCCGACAAAGGTCATGCCCGTAATTAAAGAAATCACCCACCATGCTGCGTGTTTCGCGGTTTTGCGTACGGCCAGCTCAGGGGTCATTTTTAATGAGTCTTGTTTGCGACGCTTGTTGGCGGCGCCTTCGAGCTTTTCTTCAAACCAGATAAACAGGAAGGTCCACACGGTTTGCGGGCAAAGGTATCCACACCAGACGCGGCCGAGGAAGGTGGTAATAAAAAAGAGTCCGAACGCCCCAAGCATCAACAAGGCTGCCAATAAGGTCAGATCTTGTGGCCAAAGTGTGGTGCCAAAAAAGGTGAACTTCTGGTTGCCGATATCGAGCAAAATCGCTTGGCGCCCTTGATACGGGATCCAAGGAATCGCGAGAAACAGCACCATGAAAAACCAGCCCATATAGCGGCGCATCTTTTGGTAATAGCCTTTTACCGCGCGCACATAAATGCGATTGCTCGGATTAAAGCGATCGTCGCCCCCTTTATGGGTTTTCGGATTGTATTCTTTTGCGGTCACGTCTTTGACGTCTATCTTTTCGTTGCTCATGACATTGGCTTTCCTTGGGATGTCGAGGCCTTGGTACGTTGCCAGACCCTGTTTATCGTTGTGACGCGTGATTATAGCGTAGCCAGATTCGCGAATACTCTATCAGTGTCATAGTTTGCGAAACAGTCACAAACTAGAACAATTCCAGCTATAACAGCGCTCTATGTGTGCTCCCTGCCTCATTCCGCTTAAGATTGAATACCGCGAGCACGCAAGATAGCGGCTTTGAAGTCCTCTTCGCTGTCTTTTGCCAAGCCGGGAATAGGGGCAGTTTTATCTTCTAGTCGCATTTTGAGTTGATAGATCAAGGTGTCGTCCGAGATGTTATCCAGCCCGTCTTGATGACCAGCCTCTTGGGCAATGACAGTGAGCATCTCGACCAGTGAGCGCTCCGGCGTTTTCTGCCAAGACTGATTTAACAGCTCGAGCAGTTCATTGATGCGATGGCAATTCATAGGTGTCCTTTATGTGTGGCACGTAAAAAACACCATTTTGCCCGAGCGTATTGGGCTGAAACTTAGCCAAGATCAAATAAGGCGCAGGTGAGGATTAATTTATCGGCATCACGCGATTGCGGCCGAGTTTCTTCGCGCTATATAAGTGCTTGTCAGCACGATGAATGAGATCTGACGCAGACTCTCCCGTTTCATTATCGTACTCGGCAACGCCAATCGATACCGTGATATGGTCGAGCGTGTTGCCTCGGCGTCTGTCTTTGATAATCATCCGGTCGATAGCGGTGCGTATCGTTTCAGCAATCCGCTTGGCGCCATTGAGACGTTTTTGCGGGATGAGCAAAGCAAACTCTTCGCCGCCATAACGAAAGGCTTGGATGCCATCACGACAGTAATCGCTGAGGCGCTTGGCCACTTGTTTTAGCACGGTATCGCCAATCACATGGCCATAGGTGTCGTTGAGCTTTTTAAAGTGGTCAAGGTCAATCATGGCGAGGCAAAAAGGCGGAGTGAGATTGCTGTCGATATAGGCGGTGAGTTCTCGGTCGAAGGCACGGCGGTTTAATAGGCCGGTTAAGCCATCATGCGTGGCTTGCTCTGTCATTTCTGCCAGCGTCTGTTTGAGCTGAGAGATCTCTTGCTGCGCATCACTGAGCTGGTGCTTGAAGTAGCGGGTTGACTGGGTGAGCGATTGCGAGTCTTTAACCACGCTACGCACGACCGCGATGGTCTCATCGATAGACAAGCCCTCATCTTCTACCCGCGCAAGCTGTTCGAAGGTGCGATCTAACACACTCTGGAAAGCATCGGTGTCTTGCAATGTATCCGACATCGAGTGGCTCATCTCGGTCATCATCGATTCGAGGCTTTGCTTGAGAGCGCTCATGTCTTGGCTGTGTTTATCGGCGACGTGTTTTTGGTAGAGCATGTCACTTTGCAGCGGACTGCAGGTGCCGTGGTGCGTGAGCGTGTCGTCCACATCCGCATTGAGTTGAGGATCGGTATCCGCGACATAGGTGTACCACAACGCGTAGTTGGTAGGGGTGGTGGGCACCTTGTATTTCATCATTAACGGCACAGCTTTCTTTAGAAAACCGGTCGATTGTTGAAACTGATCATCCGACATGGCTACGTTGATACTCCCTGTCCGGTCGGGGGCCGGAAAAACACGTTATTATCAGTGTATACCCAAATTTAGGGCGCTGGCAGTGCGCGAGCCAAAAGTGTGTGCCTGTAGGCCAGATTGGCCTACAGGATATTGATTTAGAGAAAGAAAGGGCTGGGCTGGAAAAGACGCTCTACGTCTGGAATGTATTTTTTATCGACCAAGAACATCACCACATGATCGTCTTGTTGGATCACAGTTTTATCGTGTGCAATCAAGACTTCTTCGCCACGTACCACTGCCCCGATGGTGGTGCCGGGGGGCAGTTTGATATCGCCAATCTCACGGCCCACGACTTTGGATGTTGCAGCATCACCATGGGCGATGGCCTCGATGGCTTCGGCCGCGCCACGCCGTAGCGATGACACATTGACGATGTCACCGCGACGCACATGGGTTAGCAGGGCAGAGATGGTCGCTTGTTGAGGTGAGATGGCAATATCGATCGCACCGCCTTGCACTAAATCAACATACGCACCGCGTTGAATCAGCACCATGACTTTCTTTGCCCCAAGGCGTTTGGCCAACATGGCAGACATGATGTTCGCTTCATCTTCGTTGGTCACCGCGATAAAGACATCGATTTGATCAATGTGCTCTTCACTCAACAGCTCTTGATCGGAGGCATCACCACAAAATACCGTGGTATCTTCCAGCAACTCAGATAGGTGTTCGGCCCGGGCAGGATCGCGCTCGATAAGCTTAACGCTGTATTGGCGTTCAAGTGCCATGGCTAGGCCTGCCCCGATATTCCCGCCCCCGACAATCATGATCCGTTTGTAGGGTTTTTCGAGGCGTTGCAATTCACTCATCACGGAGCGAATGTGGTTACTGGCGGCGACAAAGAACACTTCATCATCGGCTTCGATAATGGTGGTGCCTTGCGGGCGAATCGGACGATCGCGACGGAAGATAGCGGCAACACGGGTGTCTACGTGCGGCATATGCTCACGCAGCGCCGACAAGGCCTTTCCGACAAGCGGGCCGCCGTAATACGCTTTGACGGCGACTAAGCCCACTTTGTTATCGGCAAAACCGACCACCTGCAGCGCCCCGGGATATTCAATGAGGCGGCGAATGTAGCGGGTGACGAGCTCTTCGGGCGCAATTAAATGATCGACCGGACAGGCCTCGCGATTAAACAGCTGATCTTTGACTGCTAAGTATTCTGGGCTGCGGATCCGGGCGACACGGTTAGGTGTATTAAATCGGGTATACGCAACCTGACAAGCAATCATATTGGTCTCGTCAGAATTGGTGACGGCAACCAACATATCAGCATCTTGTGCGCCAGCTTCTTGCAGCGTTGAGGGATGGCTGGCATAGCCTTGCACCACGCGCAGATCGTATTTGTCTTGCAAGTCACGCAGTCGCTCAGGCGCACAATCGACAATGGTGATGTCGTTGTTTTCACCCACCAAGTTTTCTGCCAAGGTGCCGCCGACTTGTCCGGCGCCCAAGATGATGATTTTCATGTTATTAATTCTCCCTGCTTGGCACTTAGGTCAGTGACTTTTCCAAGCATGCGTAGTAAAAGCCGTCCATGTCTTGCTCGCCGGGTAAAATCTGACGTCCCGGTACTTCTGACGAGCCGTTGCGTAAGTTGGCATCTGGTGTACGGGCGAGAAAATCACGGATTTGATGGCGATTTTCATCAGGTAAAACAGAACAGGTTGCATACACAAGAGTACCGCCCGGCTTAAGCTGCTGCCACATTGCATCCAAGATTGCCGCTTGGAGCGTGACGAGGGCGGCAATGTCGCTATCACGGCGTAACCATTTGATGTCGGGGTGGCGACGGATCACACCGGTTGCCGAACAGGGTGCATCAAGCAAAATACGGYCAAACGCGGGGCCTGAATGCCAAGTGCTGGGCTCGCGAGCATCGGCTTGTTTCACCGTGGCATTAAGCCCCAGTCGGGCAAGGTTCTCTTTGATGCGGCTCAATCTTTGCGCATCGGCATCAATCGCGGTCACGTGTGCGCTCGGTTGGTGCTCTAAGATATGACAGGTTTTTCCGCCCGGTGCCGCACAGCAATCAAGAATCGTCTCGTCTGCTTGCGGGGTCAGGTAGTCGACCGCGAGCTGGGCAGCGGCGTCTTGGACGGATACCCAACCTTGGTCAAACCCTGGTAAGCGCGATACATCGCACGGCTTGGCTAATTTGATCGCATCGCCAGCCTCAACGAAGCACTCTCCATCAATGCCCGCTTCTTTGAGTAGTGCAAGATAGGTATCAGGGCGATGGTACTGACGATTAACCCGCAGCCACATGGGCGCTTTTTGATGGTTGGCCGCGACAATCGCCTGCCATTGCTCGGGATAGGCTTCTTGTAACCGCTTGAGTAGCCAACTGGGGTGGCAAAACTCGCCGGCGGCATTGGCGCTACTGGCTTCATCTAACGCGGTTTGCTCGCGTTGATATTGACGCAAGATGGCATTGATCAATCCACGAAGTTGAGGGCGCTTGAGTGTTTGGGTGGCGTTCACGGTTTCAGCCACCGCAGCATGCGCTGGGATGCGCATATAGCCTAATTGATACAAGCCGACCAGAATGAGGTGATGAAAGACACGTTGTTTGCCTTTCAGTGGCTTATCCATCAAGGATTGCACGATTTGCTCAAGGCGTGGCAACCAACGTAAGGTGCCATAACACATCTCTTGTAATAAGGCCGCGTCACGCGGTGCGATACGTTGCTGGGCTAAAGGCAGTTGTTGTGACAGGGACTGACCCTGATCGACAACTTGATACAGAACGCGGGCAGCCGCGGCTCTTACATTCATGCTGTTACCTACATTGCAGCCAAGTGGCGAGTAGTATGCCACCAAGGGGCGTTAACCAATAAAAAAGGCCAGTGGACTGGCCTTTGAATGACGATGACACGGTAAACCGTGTTCATTATAGCTGTGTACCAATCTCAAACCATTCACGGCGCGCGTTGAGCAGCTCATGGGCTTGCATGGCTTTTTTACCGGGAGGCTGAAGCTGTGTTAGCTGGAGTACACCTTTGCCGGTAGCAACCTGAATACCGTGCTTGTCGGTATTGATCACCGTGCCAGGTGTGGCGTCGACATCAATGTCGAGCACATTGGCCTGCCAGACTTTGATATTTTGCTCTTCCAAGGTGAAGTAGCTGACTGGACGTGGATTAAAGGCGCGAATGCAGCGTCCGATAAATGCAGCATCTTGTGTCCAATCAATTTTGGCTTCTTGCTTGGTCAGCTTCTCAGCATAGTTGGCTTTGGCATCGTTTTGTGGCTCGGCAAGAATAATGCCGTTGGCCATGTCATTGAGACAATCAATCAAGGCTTGGGGCCCCAATTCTGCCAAACGCGTATACAAGCTGGCACTGGTATCGGTTTCTTCGATAGGCAGCGTGGCGATTTTTAGCATATCGCCGGTATCAAGGCCTTCGTCCATCTGCATGATAGTGACACCGGTTTCGGTATCGCCCGCCCACACGGCACGCTCAATTGGCGCGGCGCCGCGCCAACGTGGCAAAATAGAGCCGTGGACATTCACACAGCCCAATCGCGGTGTATCCAGTACTGCTTTGGGCAGGATCAGCCCGTAAGCGACCACCACCATCACGTCAGCGTTTAAGGCTGCCAGTTCCGCTTGCGCTTGTTCATCACGCAGCGTGCGGGGTTGATACACGGGTAAGTCATGCTCAAGCGCGAGCTTTTTCACTGGGCTTGCCGTGAGCTTCTTGCCTCGGCCTGCCGGTTTATCTTCGCGGCTATAAACCGCAATCACCTCATGCTCACTGTCGAGCAGGGCTTGCAAATGGCGCGCGGCAAAATCCGGCGTGCCCGCAAATACAATACGCAGCGGTGTACTCAAAGTGACCTCAGCTTGCTTTTTGGTTAGCGCGTTTGATTTTTTCCATCTTCTGCTTGATGCGTTGACGCTTCAATGGCGAGAGGTAGTCAACAAACAGCTTACCTTCTAAATGGTCAAGCTCATGCTGGACACAAATGGCCAACAGATCGTCAGCATCAAACTGATATGGATTGCCGTCGCGGTCTAACGCTTTCACAGTCACTTCGGCGGCACGTGGCACTAAGGCACGGGAACCCGGTACGGACAGGCACCCTTCTTCGATACCGTCTTCACCCCGTTTTTCGATGATCTCTGGGTTAATTAACACCATAGGGTCATCGCGGGTTTCTGAGATATCGATCACTACAATGCGTTGGTGAAAGTCCACCTGGGTCGCCGCGAGGCCAATACCGTCTTCGTCGTACATGGTCTCGAGCATGTCGTCGACCATTTTTTGGATCTCAGGCGTCACTGCTTCCACCGGCTTGGCGACGGTGCGAAGACGCTCATCTGGGAATGTTAATACGTTCAATAAAGCCATAACGTCTCATAAAAATTGAACTGTGCCGAAAGCGGCACGGGGTAATTGGGTTAATTCTAGACATTTTGACAGCCAATTGACAGCATCAGCATCATCCGTCTGGTGAGGAAGACATTGATGACAAGAAAGCTATTCAATCTCGCCGCCGCTGGGCTATTGGCTATCGCGCTACCAGTACTGGCAGCCGGCCCCGCCGAGAGTCAGCGATATGTGGTTGAGCGAGGGGATACCCTGTGGGATATCGCCGCTGCCTTTTTCGATAACCCTTGGCAATGGCCTGAAGTGTGGTACGCAAATCCGGCCATAAAGGATCCCAATCTGATTTATCCCGGCGATGTGCTCACCCTCACATGGCAAGCGGGAAAACCGACCGTTAGCTATAAGCCCAGACGTGCGATTGCAGCAAAGGGAGATACGCCCAACACGCCAGCGCTGAGCAGTGTGGATCCTGTGCTGCTGCCGTATTTACAGCAGGACATACTGGTTGAAAAGGCGCGTTTGGTGGCGCTGACTCGCGTCCTTGGCTCGACGGATGGACGTCAATATCTGTCAGTACACGATACCCTATATGTGGATGCGTCCCTGAGTGTTAAGGATTGGCAAGTGTTTCGGGTTGAGAAAACCTTTTTACGCCCTGCGCCGTCAGAGGCTAGCGCCGAACCTACCGCGATGGTGAGCTTAAAACATGTGGCTGATGGGCGTATTCGTGCGCGAAGTGAAGGCCGCAGTGTGATGACATTGACACGGGTGGTGCAGGAAGTGCGCCCCAATGATGTCTTGTTACCTTTGCCCGAGAACACGCATCCGCGTTTTTGGCCCCAAGCGGCTCAAACTGATGCCACATTATTGGGGCATCTGTATGGCAGTGAGTATGTCGCGAATGGTCAGCTTGTGGTACTTGATAAAGGCGCCAATGATGGCGTGACAGCCGGGCAAATGTTTACTGTCACTGAAGCTGGTGCCAACGTATTAAATGGCCCTGGTGAGTATCGCTATCAAAACGCAAGTGACAGTGCTGCGCAGCCGATGACCGCCTTGCCTGATGTGACGGTGGGACAAACCATGGTGGTTCGGGCTTATCCGTGGGTAAGTTTGGCGGTGATCACGCAAGCGCGTCAGCCGATCAAAGCCGGCATGCATGCGGTGCCACCGTCCCCTCAACTGGCCTATGCGCGATAAATCCCTGCGAGGGTGGTTGATACTGACCCAAGTGCCGCGGTTGCGCGTTTCGCAGCGACGCGCGCTGTTGGCCAAAGTGCCCATCGATGCGTTGAGTGAGCAAACTGCTCATGATCTTGCCGCGGTTGGTTTAACCGCTGAGCAGTGTCAGGCCGTCACGCATCCCAATCATGCCATGATTGAGCGTAGCCTTGAGTGGGCGAGGCAAGAGAATTGCCACCTGATTGGCTTTGACCACCCAGCTTACCCTGCATTACTCCGAGAAATCGCACGGCCGCCTTTGCTCTTGTATGTGCAAGGCGATCTGACTTGCTTGGCGATGCCTCAATTGGCGATGGTGGGCAGTCGTCACGCGACCCCGCAAGGTTTAGAAACGGCGTATCAATTTGCTAAACAATTGGTTGAGCATGGTGTTGCGATTACCAGTGGGCTTGCGCTAGGTATCGATGGCCGAGCACACAAAGGTGCTCTTGAAGGCCACGGCAAGACATTAGCAGTGCTAGGAAGCGGGCTTGCCAATGTGTATCCTGCACGACATCGTGCATTGGCTGAGCGGATTGAAGCACAAGGCGCACTGGTCTCAGAGTTCTGGCCAGAGGCTCCGCCAAGGGCTGAGCACTTTCCGCGGCGCAATCGACTGATCAGTGGGTTATCGGCAGGCGTATTAGTGGTAGAGGCCGCGCCACAAAGTGGGTCGCTGATCACGGCACGTTATGCACTTGAGCAAAATCGTGATGTGTTTGCGATTCCTGGGCCCATTGACCAAGTCCAGTCGCGTGGGTGCCACCAATTGATTAAACAAGGGGCCACACTCACAGACTGTGTCGATGATATCTTGCATGAAATTGATAGCCTGATAAGCTTCGCCGCGTGTCAACAAACCGAATTATTTAGTGACGCGCCTAAGTTAGATACACATGAAGGATTGCCATTTCCTGAGCTGTTGGCTAACGTAGGTACTAAAGCGACGTGTGTCGACGTACTGGCTGAGCGCTGCAACCAACCGGTTCACGAAATCATGATGCAGTTGTTAGACTTAGAACTCCAGGGGCTTGTAGCAGCAGTACCCGGTGGCTATGTCAGAACGAGGAGGGGCTAGCCATGATGGACATTCTTATGTACCTGTTCGAAACCTACATCCATAGCGATGTGGAAGTGATGATCGATCAGGACGAGTTAGCAGATGAATTGTCCCGTGCGGGTTTTCATCAAGACGATATATATAAAGCCCTGAACTGGCTTGAAAAGCTGGCACAGTTGCAAAATGCGGATAAACAGCCTTACCTATCAGGCAGTGCCCAAAGCTCGATCCGAATCTATACCGAGCAAGAAACACGCTTTATTGACCAAGAAAGCCGAGGCTTCCTTTTATTCTTGGAGCAAGCAGGGGTACTTTCACCGGAAACGCGTGAAATGGTCATCGATCGGGTGATGGAGCTCGAGACCCAAGAATTCTGTCTTGATGACCTAAAATGGGTCATTTTGATGGTGCTGTTTAATGTGCCCGGTAACGAACGTGCATATACACAGATGGAAGAAATGCTGTACGACGTACAAGAGGGATACGTGCACTAACGCTTATCAATGACAGTAAAAGGTGTGAATGAGTAAAGATAACACCCCGAATACCCATGAGCGCTGCCCGGAATGTGGCAGCGCTCTTGCGTTTAAATCGGGCAAACGAGGCCCGTTTCTGGCCTGTACGGCCTACCCAGACTGCCACTATACCAAAGCGTTACATCATGGTGATGGCCATGTAGTAAAAGCCCTTGGCGTGGCTTGCCCGGCGTGTCATCAGGGAGAATTGGTGTTACGCCAAGGTCGATTCGGTATGTTTATTGGCTGTGATCAGTTCCCGCAATGTACGCATATCGAAAAACCGGATGAACCGGATCATACTACCCTCACTTGCCCTGCCTGCCACAAAGGTGAGCTGGTGGAGCGCACCTCGCGTTACGGCAAGCGCTTTTTTGCCTGTGACCAATACCCGAAGTGTCATTTTGCGGTAAACGCACAACCGATAGCCGGCACCTGCGAGCAATGTGGCTTTGCGCTGCTGGTGGAACGCAAGAAAGGCGGCAAGACGGTGCATCAATGTGCCGATAAACCCTGCAGCGCGATTCAAGGTGAACCGACTGCAGAATCGGAAAGCGAGGGTTAATCGGTTTGCGCGGCGAGAGCCAAGGCAGCCGATTTTAAGCCGTGAAAAGCATCGTCGGGGAGGTAGCTGGCGAGGCTGGCTAACTTGGTGGCAAGCGCCGCGTTCGACGTGGCCGTGACATTAATATGGCCCACTTTGCGTCCCGGACGAGGCGTTTTGTTATACCAATGCACATGGGCATCACGATAGGTCGCAAGCGGGACACTGCCTTGGCCTAAGATATTAATCATCGCCGTCGGCTGGATTAAATCGGTCGGGCCGAGGGGTAAGCCGCTGACGGCGCGCAGGTGGTTTTCAAACTGGCAACACGCGCTACCTTGCTGTGTCCAGTGACCGGAGTTGTGCACCCGAGGTGCTATCTCGTTCACCAGCAAGCTGCCGTCTACATCAAAGAATTCCACCGCGAGCACTCCCACATAGTTAAGCGCGCTGGCAATCTTTTCCAACATGTCCGCGGCCTGTGTTTGCAAGGCATGCTCATCCGGGCGCACCACAGACAAGGTTAATATCCCATCATGGTGGTGGTTTTGGGTCAGGCTATAACTGGCAAATTCACCATTCGCGCCACGCACACCAATCAGTGACACTTCTCGGTCAAAGGGGATCATGGCTTCGGCAATGATGGCTTGGCCATCGCGTTGCTCTGGCGCGCTAAGAAAGGCGTCGAGCTCGGCCCATAATGCGTGAAGATCATCGCCGTCACGATAGCGCCACTGTCCTTTGCCGTCATAACCATCCAAGGTGCTTTTGAGGACCAAGGGTGTCCCCAGTGCGTCGACCGCCTTTTCTAAATCAGCTTGTGTATACACCACTCGGTATGGCGCATTGGCGACGCCTGCTTGCATCAGCAGAGCTTTCTCAATTTGGCGGTCGCCACCGGTTAGAATCGCCTGAGCACTGGGGCGTAACTTCCCGCTTTGCTCGCATTGGTGCAAGATATCAGCGGGGATATGCTCAAATTCTGCGGTAATAATATCTGCGCCAGCGATGGCCGTATTGAGGCCGTGCCCCAAAGGTTGCAGCGTCAGTGGGTGAATAATGTCGCCACTACGCACATCATAGGCGCTGACGATAAGATTGAGCGGCGCGCCGGCCAAGGCCATCATCCGAGCCAGTTGTCCCGCGCCTAACACCAGAATATTCATGGCCTTACCCTTGTGGGTTGGGTTGAGCGAGAACGGCCTCAGTTTGCGCTTGGCGGAACGCATCCACTTTTGCCATCAAATCAGGGTCGGCCGTTGCGAGAATTTGTGCCGCAAGGAGGCCTGCATTCGCGGCGCCTGCGTCACCAATAGCAAGCGTGCCCACAGCTACACCTTTGGGCATTTGAGCAATAGAAAGCAATGAGTCCATTCCCTTTAATGCTTTTGACTGGACCGGAACGCCGAGCACCGGCAGGCTGGTGTGTGCGGCGGTCATCCCAGGCAGATGGGCGGCACCACCGGCGCCGGCAATAATCACTTTAATCCCGCGCTCGGCCGCTTGTTGGGCGTAGTCGGCAAGTAACTGTGGTGTGCGATGGGCAGAGACAATACGGGTTTCGTAAGGGATGGCAAAGTGATCCAACATAGCCGCTGCATGTGTCATGGTAGGCCAATCGGATTGCGAGCCCATGATGATACCGACAGTCATAATACGTCCTTCTTGATGACAAGCGTGAATAAGATAAGCTGAGCGTGACGCGAATTATACCCAGATTTCATCGCAAGGAAAACGTTTGCGTCAGCGGTGGGGGATGAAATTCCGTCAAGATCCCAGTGCGTGGATCAGGTAAAGTAAGCACATAGTCTCAGTAACAAAGGATGTGAGCGTGGCACACGGTCAGTCGACAATTGATAAGCAAGCCGTGAAGGCTTTTTTCCTCCAGCTTCAAGATGATATTTGCCAACAGCTTGCGCAAGAAGATGGCCAAGCGTGTTTTTTTGAAGATGCGTGGGAGCGTGAGAAAGGGGGCGGTGGCCGCAGTCGCGTCCTGCGTCAGGGCCAAGTATTTGAGCAAGCGGGAGTGAACTTCTCGCACGTATTTGGCGATCAAATGCCTGCCTCGGCGACCGCGCACCGTCCAGAGCTTGCTGGGCGCTGTTTTGAGGCCATGGGGGTGTCGTTAGTGATCCATCCTCATAACCCGTACGTGCCGACCTCGCACGCAAACGTGCGGTTTTTCATTGCCGAAAAAGAAGGTACAGATCCTGTGTGGTGGTTTGGCGGCGGCTTTGACCTCACACCTTTCTATCCGTTCGATGAAGACTGCCAGCACTGGCATCAGACCGCCAAAGCCTTATGCGCGCCTTTTGGTGATAGTGTGTACGCTGATCACAAAGCATGGTGCGATCGCTATTTTTATCTGCCCCACCGTGATGAAACCCGTGGCGTCGGCGGGCTTTTCTTTGATGATTTGAACCAATGGCCATTCGAACAGTGCTTTGCCTACACCCAAGCGGTTGGAAAAGGCTTTATCGATGCCTACCTGCCGATAGTACAGCGCCGCAAAGCCACGCCTTATGGTGAGCGAGAACGCGATTTTCAGCTTTATCGCCGCGGACGCTATGTCGAGTTTAACTTGGTGTATGACAGAGGCA
Source organism: Salinivibrio sp. IB872 (assembly GCF_001995345.1). Classification (NCBI taxonomy): domain Bacteria; kingdom Pseudomonadati; phylum Pseudomonadota; class Gammaproteobacteria; order Vibrionales; family Vibrionaceae; genus Salinivibrio; species Salinivibrio sp. IB872. Next base: position 13,567 of record NZ_MUFO01000056.1, read on the forward strand.
CGCTATTTGGCTTACAAAGTGGTGGGCGTACCGAATCTATTCTGATGTCGATGCCGCCGATGGCGCGCTGGGAATATAACTGGTCACCTGATGAAGATGCACCGGAAGCGAGACTTTATCGCGACTACCTTAAACCGAGGGAGTGGTAACGGATGACCGATCGTTATTGCGTGGTAGGCCACCCGATTGGCCACAGTAAGTCGCCGCAGATCCACGCCGCATTTGCGACGCAAACCCAACAAGACATCGACTATCAAGCCATTGAGGCGCCGCTTGAAGGCTTTGTGACCACCATGCAGGCGTTTTTTGCGCAAGGAGGGCGCGGCGCCAATGTGACCGTACCTTTTAAACAGCAAGCGTATGAATGGGTTGATACACTGACAGAGCGTGCCCGCCGCGCCGGTGCCGTGAATACGCTGGTTAAGCAAAGCGATGGTTCCCTACTGGGTGATAATACGGACGGGGCAGGTTTGGTAACTGACTTACACTACCACCATGTGGCACTGCGCGATAAGCGCATTATGGTTGTGGGAGCAGGCGGTGCAGCAAGGGGTGTGTTGCTTCCTTTACTGGAGCAAGAGCCAGCATTGCTGATGATAGTGAATCGCACCGAGCAAAAAGCCCAGCAATTAGCCGCTGCATTTGGTGAGGCCGGACCGATCACCAGTCATGCCGTGGATAAACCCATGGCGGCGCCCGTTGATGTGATCATTAATGCGACCTCGGCGAGCTTACATCAAAGCCATCCCCCTCTCCCGCAAGGAGCGATTGGCCCAGCGACCACTGTCTATGACATGGTGTATCAAGCTGGCTGTACAACCAGCAACCAATGGGCGCAACGCCAAGGAGCAGGGCGATGTTTAGACGGCTTGGGCATGCTGGTGGAACAAGCGGCGGAAAGCTTTGCTATATGGCGTGGCTGTCGGCCGCAAACCGAACGTGTGCGCGAGCAGTTAAGAGAGGCACTCAGTCGATGAATCAATCCCTTATTCTGGCTGCGGACGAAGCGCAGGTCGATACCGCAAAGGCGCGTGTTTGTTTCTACGGCCAACTTAATGGTGCGTTGTTAACATGTGCTGTCCGCTTTACCACCTTATCAGCGCTCGCCGGCTGTGCGGTAGACTCGGATAATGCGCAGGCGATTGTCGAACAGGTTTGGTTTGATATTGAAGAGCAAATGGAAGCGGCCATCGAATCAGAAGCGTTTGAACCCGATGGCAGCTTGGTGATCTAGTGCTCGCAGCGGTAGATGTCTTTAGTGTCGACATAGTTTTGCGCTGAGCGTGCAAAATAGGCACGCTCTTTGTCAGTGAGGGGGCGAACCTGTTTGACCGGTGAGCCAACATACAGGTAGCCGCTCTCTAAGCGTTTTCCGGGCGGGACTAAACTACCAGCGCCAATCAGCACTTCATCTTCAATCACAGCGTCGTCAAGAATAATCGTCCCCATTCCCACTAGAACTCGGTTGCCAATCCGGCAGCCGTGTAACATGACCTTGTGGCCGATTGTCACTTCTTCACCAATGATCAGCGGGTAACCATTTGGGTTTTCCGCATTTTTATGGGTGACATGAAGGACGGAGCCATCTTGCACATTGGTCCGTGCGCCAATCTGGATATGGTTCACGTCACCACGTGCCGCAACCAGCGGCCAAATACTCACATCATCGCCTAGCGTAATATCGCCAGCCAATACACTGGATTCATCAATATAGACGCGTTCGCCCAGCTGAGGCATCATGCCTTTATAAGCGCGCAACTGTTTTGCCATCACAAATCCCTCTTTATATCGCTATACAATGTCAGATAACGCTGACTTTGGTACCAGTTTTACACCCTAGCGAGCAAAAAAACAGCGAGTGATAGTTTTTTTCTAAAAAACCACTAAAAAGGGGTTGCCAATCTGATCAGCTTCCCTATAATGCGCCTCCATCGACACGGCACACAGGGCAAGCGCTCAGCGGCCATGTCGGGGCAAAAAATCAAATAAAAATAAACGCTTGACGTTAGTTTTTAAATGATTAAGATAGCCCACCTACTTAACGCCGACAACGCGTTAGGGGAGTCAAAAAGAGGTTTTGTTTTCGCCGGTTGGCATCAACAAAAAGATAAAATTTCTTCTTGACTTCATCGGCAAGGCGAGTAATATACGCAGCCCTGACCGAGCGAAGCAACGCTTCGCAAGNCCTACTTAACGCCGACAACGCGTTAGGGGAGTCAAAAAGAGGTTTTGTTTTCGCCGGTTGGCATCAACAAAAAGATAAAATTTCTTCTTGACTTCATCGGCAAGGCGAGTAATATACGCAGCCCTGACCGAGCGAAGCAACGCTTCGCAAGTCAACGCTCTTTAACAATTTGACCTATGCAATCTGTGTGGGCACTCGTTGAGAATAGACAAAAAGATTTATTCGATGAACTGAGTGACCAAACGATAACTTTTAGTTATTCGGCACAGTCAATTCGTTTTTCTCTTCGGAGATAAACAGTAATCAGTATTCATTGAGCTGAAACTTCGGTTTCGAAAAAAACTTTAATTGAAGAGTTTGATCATGGCTCAGATTGAACGCTGGCGGCAGGCCTAACACATGCAAGTCGAGCGGAAACGGCAGTATTGAAGCTTCGGTGGATTTACTGGACGTCGAGCGGCGGACGGGTGAGTAACGGCTGGGAACCTGCCCTGACGAGGGGGATAACCGTTGGAAACGACGGCTAATACCGC
>NZ_MUFO01000057.1:0-14596 GCF_001995345.1 Salinivibrio sp. IB872
GAATAAACTCGAAGTCGATGGCACGGTCGATTTTACGAACAAGATGGTCTTTGGGAACAAGTTGTTCCATCGTCACCATTTCAAGTTCATATTGGTGTGGAGAAGGTTCTTGAAGCATACCGGAGCATCCCTATTGCGACACTCCTATTAGATCAAAGGTCTAGCTCGAAAGCTAGACCTTTGTCAGCAGTCTGACGCACCCCATGGGTGCGTTTTTGTTTGGGCTTATTTTTTAACCAAGACTTGCAATAGGGTGCGGCATCGGTATAATGCTGCGCACTGCTTAAGTCTTCGGACTTCCGACGCAGTTGTGAACCAATGAGCATCGAGGAATGGAACAGTAAACTGTTCGTTTAATGTATACTCCGCTTATGTTCGCAGTCATAATATAATGGCTGACAATGTGCCTAATTTTGGCACTACGGTTTCACATAAATTAATCGGCATTCCCTCGCTCTAGTGAGGCAGAATGGCGATATTGTTTGTGTAAAAATTTTTGAATTTGGAGCTCTGTCTCATGCAGAACCAACGTATCCGTATCCGCCTAAAGGCGTTCGATCATCGCTTGATCGATCAGTCTACCGCGGAAATCGTTGAAACCGCTAAGCGCACTGGCGCACAGGTTAAGGGTCCAATCCCTCTACCTACTCGTAAAGAGCGCTTCACCGTTCTTATTTCTCCGCACGTAAACAAAGACGCACGTGACCAGTACGAGATTCGTACTCACAAACGTCTGATCGACATCGTTGAGCCAACAGACAAGACTGTTGACGCTCTGATGCGTCTTGACCTTGCTGCGGGCGTTGATGTTCAAATCAGCCTGGGCTAAGGGGGAGTAGATAATGATTGGTCTAGTCGGTCGTAAAGTCGGTATGACTCGTATCTTCAACGAAGATGGCGTATCTATTCCGGTAACCGTAGTTGAAGTTGAAGCGAACCGTGTTGCTCAGGTGCGTAAGCCTGAAGTTGACGGTTATGCCGCAATTCAAGTTACTACAGGCGCGAAGAAAGCAAACCGTGTAAACAAGGCACAAGCTGGCCACTTTGCGAAAGCAGGTGTTGAAGCGGGCCGCGGTCTGTGGGAATTCCGTCTGGAAAATGGTGAAGAGTTCGAAGTTGGCGCTGAGCTAAACGTTGATCTATTCGCTGAAATCAAAAAAGTAGACGTTACTGGCACGTCAAAAGGTAAGGGCTTCCAAGGCGGCGTTAAGCGTTGGAACTTCCGTACTCAAGACATGAGCCACGGTAACTCTTTGTCTCACCGTGCTCCTGGTTCTATCGGTCAATGTCAGACTCCAGGTCGCGTATTCAAAGGCAAAAAAATGGCAGGTCACATGGGTGCTGAGCGTGTAACGACTCAAAACCTAGAGATCGTACGTGTTGACACTGAGCGCAATCTGCTTCTTATCAAAGGTGCAGTCCCAGGTGCTACAGGTGGCAACGTGATCGTTAAACCAGCCGTTAAAGCGTAACGTCGAGGAGATAGTAATGGAATTGGTAGTCAAAGGCGCCGACGCGCTAACTGTTTCCGAAACTACCTTCGGGCGTGAATTCAACGAAGCCCTGGTTCACCAGGTAGTCGTTGCATACGCAGCTGGTGCCCGTCAAGGTACTCGCGCTCAGAAAACTCGTTCAGACGTATCTGGTGGCGGTGCTAAGCCATGGCGTCAGAAGGGTACTGGTCGCGCCCGTGCAGGTACAATCCGCAGCCCAATCTGGCGCAGCGGTGGTGTCACTTTCGCAGCTCGTCCTCAGGACCACAGCCAGAAAGTTAACAAAAAGATGTACCGTGGTGCTCTGAAGAGCATTCTGTCAGAGCTAGTTCGTCAAGAGCGTTTGATCGTTGTTGATAACTTCTCTGTTGAAGCACCAAAAACTAAAGAGCTTGTCGCTAAGCTGAAAGAGCTTGAGCTGAACGACGCTCTGATCGTAACTGCAGAAGTTGATGAGAATCTGTTCCTTGCTGCACGTAACCTGTACAAGGTTGACGTACGCGATGCAGGTACCATCGACCCAGTTAGCTTGATCGCTTTCGACAAAGTCGTGATGACTGCTGAAGCAGTTAAACAAGTTGAGGAGATGCTGGCATGATCACTGAAGAGCGTATCCTAAAAGTTCTGCGTGCTCCGCACATCTCTGAAAAAGCAACTATGGCTGCTGAAAGCGCGAACACTATCGTGTTTAAAGTAGCTAAAGAAGCAACTAAGAAAGAGATCAAAGCGGCAGTTGAAAAACTGTTCGAAGTTGAAGTTAAGTCTGTTCGTACCCTGGTAGTTAAGGGTAAGACCAAACGTCAAGGTATGCGCGAAGGTCGCCGTAGCGATTGGAAAAAAGCGTACGTTATCTTGAAAGAAGGTCAGGACATCGACTTCGTTGGCGGCGCAGAGTAAGACGGAGGAGTAACAGCAAATGGCTATTATCAAATGTAAGCCGACTTCACCGGGTCGTCGTCACCTTGTTAAAGTGGTTAACCCAGATCTTTATAAGGGCAAGCCATACGCACCACTACTAGAGAAAAACTCTAAGTCTGGTGGTCGTAATAACAACGGTCGAATCACAGTGCGTCATATCGGTGGTGGTCACAAACATCATTACCGTGTAATTGACTTCAAACGTACTAAAGACGGTATCCCAGCGAAAGTTGAGCGTCTTGAATACGATCCAAACCGCAGTGCAAACATCGCGCTTGTACTTTATGCGGATGGTGAACGTCGTTACATCATTGCACCTAAAGGCCTAAAAGCCGGTGATCAGATCCAATCTGGTGCAGATGCAGCTATCAAGGTAGGTAACACCCTGCCAATGCGTAACATCCCAGTGGGTTCTACTATCCACAACATCGAGCTGAAACCTGGTAAAGGCGCTCAGCTTGCACGTTCTGCGGGTGCTTATGCTCAGATCGTTGCTCGTGACGGTGCATATGTCACACTCCGCCTGCGCAGCGGTGAAATGCGTAAAGTTCTTGCTGAAGGTCGTGCGACCCTAGGCGAAGTGGGTAATTCAGAGCACATGCTACGCGAACTGGGTAAAGCCGGTGCGTCACGCTGGAAAGGCGTACGTCCAAGCGTACGTGGTGTTGCAATGAACCCAGTTGACCACCCACACGGTGGTGGTGAAGGCCGTACCTCAGGTGGTCGTCACCCAGTATCACCTTGGGGTATGCCAACTAAAGGCTTCAAGACCCGTAAGAACAAACGTACCGACAAGTACATCGTACGTCGTCGTAACAAGTAATTATTATCAGAGGATAAGCCATGCCACGTTCTCTCAAGAAAGGTCCTTTTATTGACCTGCACTTGCTGAAGAAGGTAGAGAAAGCGGTGGAAAGCGGTGACAAGAAGCCTTTAAAGACTTGGTCCCGTCGTTCAATGATCATCCCACAGATGATCGGATTGACCATCGCTGTCCATAATGGTCGTCAGCATGTACCCGTTTTCGTTTCTGAAGAAATGATCGGTCACAAGCTGGGCGAGTTTGCACCAACACGTACTTATCGCGGCCACGCTGCTGATAAGAAAGCTAAGAAGCGTTAAGGGGTAAGAAATGGAAGCTATTGCTAAACATCGCTTTGCTCGTATCTCGCCTCAAAAAGCACGTTTGGTTGCGGATCAAGTGCGCGGTAAAGACGTAGCACAAGCACTAGAAATTCTGACTTTCAGCAACAAAAAAGCGGCTGATCTGGTTAAGAAAGTGTTGGAATCTGCTATTGCAAACGCCGAGCATAACGAAGGTGCGGATATCGACGATCTAAGCGTCGCCAAAGTCTTCGTTGATGAAGGCCCAATCATGAAGCGTATTATGCCTCGTGCAAAAGGCCGTGCCGATCGCATCTTGAAGCGTTCTAGCCACATCACTGTTGTTGTAGCAGACCGCTAAGAGACGAGGAGATAAAGCAATGGGTCAAAAAGTACATCCTAATGGTATTCGTCTAGGCATCGTAAAGCCTTGGAATTCCACTTGGTTTGCTAATAACCAAGATTTCGCTGACAACCTAGACGGCGACTTTAAGGTACGTCAGTTCTTGACTAACGAACTGAAAAAAGCGTCAGTATCTCGCATCGTTATCGAGCGCCCTGCCAAGAGCATCCGTGTGACCATTCACACTGCACGCCCTGGTGTGGTTATCGGTAAGAAAGGCGAAGACGTTGAGAAGCTACGCGCACATGTTGCGAAACTAGCCGGTGTACCAGCGCAAATCAACATCGCTGAAGTACGTAAGCCAGAGCTGGACGCACAACTTGTTGGCGACAGCATCGCTTCTCAGCTAGAGCGCCGTGTTATGTTCCGTCGTGCGATGAAGCGCGCGGTACAAAACGCAATGCGTCTAGGTGCCAAAGGTATCAAAGTAGAAGTAAGCGGCCGTCTAGGCGGTGCTGAAATTGCTCGTACCGAGTGGTACCGTGAAGGCCGTGTGCCACTGCACACACTTCGTGCTGACATTGATTACGCAACTTCTTCTGCTCACACCACTTACGGTGTTATCGGCATTAAAACCTGGATCTTCAAAGGTGAAGTTCTAGGCGGAATGGCTGAAGTGGAGCAAAAGGCTGACAAGCCGAAGAAGCAGCGTAAAGGCCGTAAGTAAGGAGTCTATCGATGCTTCAACCAAAACGTACTAAGTTCCGCAAGACTTTTAAAGGTCGTAACCGCGGTCTGGCGCACGGTACTGACGTAAGCTTCGGTACCTATGGCCTGAAAGCTGTTGGTCGCGGTCGTATCACTGCGCGTCAAATTGAGGCGGCTCGTCGTGCGATGACTCGTCACATTAAACGTCAGGGTCAAATCTGGATCCGTATCTTCCCAGACAAACCAATTACTGGTAAGCCGTTGGAAGTTCGTATGGGTAAGGGTAAAGGTTCAGTAGATTACTGGGTTGCCCAAATCCAACCAGGTAAAGTCCTGTACGAAATGGATGGTGTTCCTGAATCACTGGCTCGCGAAGCGTTTGAACTGGCTTCACGTAAGCTACCGATCAAAACCACTTTCGTAACTAAGGCGGTGATGTGATGAAAGCACAAGAACTACGTGAAAAGACTGTTGAGCAGCTGAACGAAGAGCTGATGGGTCTGCTGCGTGAGCAGTTTAACCTGCGCATGCAAGCGGCTACTGGCCAGCTTCAGCAAACTCACACTCTTAAAGCTGTTCGTCGCGATATCGCACGTGTTAAAACCGTATTGACTGAGAAGGCTAGCGCATAATGAGCGAGAACATCCGCACTCAGCAAGGTCGCGTTGTCAGCGACAAAGGCGATAAGACTATCGTTGTTGCTATCGAGCGTTTTGTGAAACACCCTATCTACGGTAAGTACATCAAGCGCACGACCAAGCTGCACGTTCACGATGAATCTAACGAGTGTAACCAAGGTGACACTGTAGAAGTTCGTGAGTGTCGTCCAATCTCTAAGACTAAGTCTTGGACATTGGTTCGCGTTGTTGAAAAAGCGCGCATCTAAGCGATTTTTCAAACAATATAAGTCAAACGGCTCTCATTTGGGGGGCCGTTTATTTTTTTATCTACCCATCCGGTCAAAATAGTGTTATTATTCGCCGCCCTTGTAATAAGGCAGCCCGACCCGAGATGGGTCTAGATGTAATAACAGCGGAGCACTAACAATGATCCAAATGCAAAGTATGCTGGACGCAGCCGATAACTCCGGCGCTCGCAGTGTAATGTGTATTAAGGTTCTGGGTGGCTCTCACCGTCGTTACGCCCATGTTGGCGACATCATCAAAGTTACCGTTAAGGAAGCAATTCCACGCGGTAAAGTGAAAAAAGGTGATGTGCTTAAGGCGGTGGTAGTTCGCACCCGTAAAGGCGTACGTCGTCCAGACGGCTCTGTCATTCGCTTCGACCGTAATGCTTGCGTGTTGTTGAACAACACGAACGAGCAACCAGTCGGCACACGTATCTTTGGCCCTGTGACACGCGAACTTCGTACTGAAAAGTTCATGAAGATTGTGTCTCTGGCGCCTGAAGTTCTGTAAGGAGCGATCTCATGGCAGCTAAAATCCGTCGTAACGACGAAGTTATCGTTCTTGTCGGTAAAGACAAAGGCAAGAAAGGTAAAGTATCTAAGGTTCTACCGACCGGTAAAGTTATCGTTGAAGGTATTAACCTCGTTAAGAAACACCAGAAGCCTGTACCGGCTCTGGGCGTTCAAGGTGGCATCGTAGAAAAAGAAGCCGCTATTGACGTTTCAAACGTGGCAATCTTTAACGCAGCAGCTGGTAAAGGTGACCGTGTAGGCTTCCGATTTGAAGACGGCAAAAAAGTACGTTTTTTCAAATCGACTGGCGAAACTATTAAGTAATTCTGGAGTAGTACAATGGCGAAACTGCATGATTACTACAAAGAGACCGTTGTAGCTGAGCTTTCTAAGCAATTTGGCTACAAGAGCATCATGCAAGTCCCAAGGATCGAAAAGATCACCCTTAATATGGGTGTGGGCGAAGCTCTGAACGACAAAAAACTGCTTGAAAATGCAGCTGCTGATATGACCGCTATCGCTGGTCAAAAGCCGCTGATCACCAAAGCACGTAAGTCAGTTGCAGGCTTTAAGATCCGTGAGGGCTACCCGATTGGTTGTAAAGTAACCCTACGTGGCGAGCGTATGTGGGACTTCTTTGAGCGTCTAATCGCAATCGCAGTTCCTCGTATCCGTGACTTCCGTGGTCTGAACCCGAAAGCGTTCGACGGTCGCGGTAACTACAGCATGGGCGTTCGCGAGCAAATCATCTTCCCTGAGATTGACTACGATAAAGTCGATCGTATCCGTGGTCTTGATATTACTATCACTACCACTGCAGGTACTGATGAGGAAGGTCGAGCTCTGCTGGCTGCCTTTAACTTCCCATTCCGTAAGTAAGGTGAAGGGTTACTGTTATGGCTAAAAAATCCATGAAAGCACGTGATGTAAAGCGTGCGAAGCTCGCAGCCCGTTACGCTGAAAAGCGTGATAACCTGCGTGCGATCATCAAGAATGTAAACACGTCAGACGAAGAGCGTTGGGACGCAGTCCTGAAGCTTCAGTCGCTACCACGTGATTCTGCGAAGTCTCGTCAGCGTAACCGCTGTAACCAGACTGGTCGTCCACATGGCTACCTACGCAAATTCGGCCTAAGCCGAATCAAGGTTCGTGAAGCTTGCATGAAAGGCGAGATTCCGGGTCTGCGTAAGGCAAGCTGGTAATTGAATCACGGGAGTAAAGACTTATGAGCATGCAAGATCCGATCTCGGATATGCTGACCCGCCTTCGCAACGGTCAGGCAGCAAAAAAAGTTGCTGTAAAAATGCCTTCGTCAAAGCTGAAAGTGGCAATTGCTGAGCTACTAAAAGCAGAAGGTTACGTGGCTGAGTACGCTGTAAGTGGCGAAGCTAAGCCTGAACTGGAAGTGACGTTGAAATACTTCGAATCTAAACCAGTTATCGAGCAAATCCAACGTGTTAGCCGTCCAGGTCTGCGCATCTACAAAAAGAAAGATGAGCTTCCTTCTGTGATGGGTGGCCTTGGTATTGCAGTTGTTTCAACTTCGAAAGGTTTGATGACCGATCGCGCAGCTCGCAAAGCGGGTCTGGGCGGTGAAATCATCTGCTACGTAGCGTAATAAGGAGTAGGAAATGTCTCGTGTTGCAAAAGCACCTGTCGTAGTTCCTGCCGGCGTAGAGGTGAAACTTAACGGTCAGGACATCACTGTAAAAGGAAGCAAAGGCGAACTAAGCCGTACGCTTCACGATATGGTGGCAGTAAACCAAGAAGACAACACCATTACCTTTGCACCAAGTGTAGAGCACGCTAAAGCATGGGCTCATGCTGGTACTGCTCGCGCACTGGTTAACAGCATGGTTGTTGGTGTGACAGAAGGCTTTACCAAGAAGCTAATCCTGAAGGGTGTTGGTTACCGTGCAACTGTTGCGGGTAACAAACTTAACCTGACACTTGGCTTCTCTCACCCAGTAGAACACGTTCTACCTGAGGGTATTAAGGCAGAGTGCCCAAGCCAAACTGAAATTGTTATCAGCGGTGCTGATAAACAAGCGGTTGGCCAGGTCGCTGCTGAAATCCGCGCATACCGCAAGCCAGAGCCTTACAAAGGCAAAGGCGTTCGTTACTCTGACGAAGTTGTGCGTACTAAAGAAGCTAAGAAGAAGTAAGGTAACACTATGGATAAGAAAGCATCTCGTATCCGTCGTGCGACCAAAGCACGACGCAAGATCGCGGAAATGGGTGCGACTCGCCTGGTGGTACACCGTACTCCACGTCATGTGTACGCACAGGTTATCGCTGGTAACGGCGCGGAAGTCATCGCCGCCGCTTCTACCGTAGAAAAAGCGATCCGTGAACAAGTTAAGAGCACCGGTAACAAAGACGCCGCAGCAGCAGTAGGTAAAATCATTGCTGAGCGTGCGAAGGAAAAAGGCATCGAAGCTGTTGCTTTTGACCGTTCCGGTTTCCAATACCACGGCCGTGTGGCTGCACTGGCAGATGCTGCCCGTGAAGCTGGTCTGAAATTCTAAGGTAGGTGGAAGATGGCTAACGATAAACAACAAAGTGATTTGCATGAAAAGCTGATCGCTGTAAACCGTGTATCTAAAACGGTTAAAGGTGGTCGCATCTTTACCTTCACCGCCCTGACTGTGGTTGGTGATGGTAACGGTCGCGTTGGTTTCGGTTACGGTAAAGCCCGTGAAGTACCAGCAGCGATTCAGAAATCAATGGAAAAAGCGCGCCGTAACATGATTACTGTTGCGTTGAATGAAGGTACTCTTCACCACGCTGTTAAAGGCCGCCACACTGGTTCTAAAGTGTACATGCAGCCAGCATCAGAAGGTACGGGTATCATCGCCGGTGGTGCGATGCGTGCTGTGCTTGAGGTTGCGGGCGTTCAAGACGTTCTGGCCAAAGCATACGGTTCTACCAACCCAATCAACATCGTTCGTGCAACGATCGATGGTCTGGGTGGTATGAAGTCTCCAGAGATGGTAGCTGCTAAGCGTGGCATGCCTGTTAACGAAATTCTGGGGTAATACGACATGGCTAAGACAATTAAAGTAACACAGACTCGTAGCGCTATCGGCCGTTTGCCGAAGCACAAAGCGACCCTGCGTGGCTTGGGCCTACGTCGCATCAACCACACTGTTGAGCTTGAAGATACTCCGTGCGTGCGCGGTATGATCAATCAAGTCAACTACATGGTTAAAGTGGAGGAGTAATCACATGCGTTTGAATACTCTATCTCCGGCTGCAGGCTCAAAGCCTTCTGCTAAGCGTGTAGGCCGTGGTATTGGTTCAGGTCTGGGTAAAACTGGTGGCCGTGGTCACAAAGGTCAGAAATCACGTTCAGGTGGTTCTGTACGCCCAGGTTTCGAAGGCGGTCAAATGCCTTTGAAACAGCGTCTGCCAAAATTTGGTTTTACATCGCGCAAGAGCCTAACTTCTGCTGAAGTTCGCCTAAGTGAACTAGCAAAAGTTGAAGGTGACGTGGTAAGCCTAGAGTCACTAAAAGCAGCGAACGTTGTTGCACAAGACACCCGTACGGCGAAAATCGTACTGTCTGGTGAAATCGCTCGCGCTGTGACTGTTAAAGGTGTTCGTGTCACTAAAGGCGCTAAAGCGGCAATCGAAGCTGCAGGCGGTAAAATCGAGGAATAATTAGCTCGAGGACGAGGTACAGATGGCAAAACAACCAGGACAAAACTTCAGTAGTGCAAAAGGCGGGATCGCGGAGCTGAAAAGCCGTCTACTTTTTGTAGCTATGGCATTATTGGTATTCCGTGCCGGCTCTTTTGTGCCAATTCCTGGTATTGACGCTGCTGTACTTGCCGATCTGTTCGAACAGCAACAAGGGACCATCATTGACTTGGTAAACATGTTCTCTGGTGGTGCCCTTGAGCGTGCTTCGATACTGGCACTGGGGATCATGCCGTACATCTCGGCATCGATCATTGTCCAGTTACTGTCAGTGGTTCACCCCGCGTTAGCGGAGTTGAAGAAAGAGGGCGAATCTGGCCGTCGTAAGATAAGCCAGTACACCCGCTACGGCACGCTTGTGTTGGCAACCTTCCAAGCAATTGGAATTGCGACCGGGTTACCAAGTATGATGCCAGGTCTGGTGATTAATCCAGGTCCTGCTTTTTACTTTACTGCGGTAGTCAGTTTGGTCACAGGCACCATGTTCCTGATGTGGTTGGGTGAACAAATTACCGAACGCGGTATTGGTAATGGTATCTCGTTGATTATTTTCACCGGGATTGTCGCAGGTCTGCCACCGGCAATTGGACAGACAATAGAGCAAGCGCGTCAAGGCGACATGTCTCCGCTTCTCTTGCTAGGTATTGCTGTTATCGCGTTGGCGGTAATCTACTTTGTGGTCTTCATGGAGCGTGGTCAACGTCGTATCGTCGTTAACTATGCGAAGCGCCAACAAGGTCGTCGTGTCTTTGCAGCGCAAAGCACGCACTTGCCACTGAAAATTAACATGGCAGGGGTTATCCCAGCGATCTTTGCATCAAGTATTATTTTGTTCCCTGGCACACTTGCTAACTGGTTTGGTAAGGGTGATCAGACAAGCTGGCTGACCGATGTGTCTTTGGCACTAAGTCCCGGCCAACCGGCTTACGTAATACTTTATGCGGCGGCGATTATCTTCTTCTGCTTTTTCTATACAGCGTTGGTGTTCAACCCACGTGAAACAGCAGATAACTTGAAGAAGTCAGGAGCGTTCGTACCTGGTATTCGCCCGGGTGAGCAGACTGCTAAATACATTGATAAAGTGATGACACGTTTGACCCTCGCGGGCGCCATGTACATTACCTTTATCTGTCTGATCCCCGAGTTCATGATGATTGCGTGGGATGTCCACTTCTACTTTGGTGGTACATCACTACTTATCGTAGTAGTCGTAATCATGGACTTTATGGCTCAAGTTCAGACTCATTTGATGTCTCAACAATATGAGTCCGTGTTGAAAAAAGCCAACCTTAAAGGCTATGGCCGCTAATAGGTTGTCTATTTACGGAGTTTAGCAATGAAAGTTCGTGCTTCCGTTAAGAAAATCTGCCGTAACTGTAAAGTGATCAAGCGTAACGGTGTCGTTCGCGTGATCTGCAGTGAGCCTAAGCACAAGCAGCGCCAAGGCTAATAGCAGAATATTTTTCTTGCAAAATGAGGTCAGGCTGGCTACATTAGCCAGCCCACCTTTTGTATGTGCAAAAGAAGTGGTTATGCCGCTGCGTATCCTCAACGGGCTCTGCAGCGGTTCTACTTGAAAAGTACTAGGAGTGAATAGTGGCCCGTATAGCAGGCATTAACATTCCTGATCAAAAGCACGCTGTAATCGCACTGACTGCGATTTACGGTGTCGGCAAAACTACCTCTCAGGCTATCCTAGCCGAAGTGGGTATTGCTGAAAGCACTAAGATCAGTGAACTATCAGAAGAGCAGATCGACCAGTTGCGTGACGGTGTAGCCAAGTACACTGTAGAAGGCGATCTACGTCGTGAAATTTCCATGAACATCAAGCGTCTTATGGACCTTGGCTGTTATCGCGGTTTGCGTCATCGTCGCAGCTTGCCACTTCGTGGCCAGCGTACGAAGACCAACGCACGTACCCGTAAGGGTCCGCGCAAACCGATCAAGAAATAATCGGGGTAGGTAAGTACTATGGCTAAACAACCAACTCGCGCACGTAAACGCGTACGCAAGCAAGTTGCTGATGGCGTTGCGCACATTCATGCGTCTTTCAACAACACAATCGTTACGATCACTGACCGTCAAGGCAACGCTCTAGCATGGGCTACTGCCGGTGGTTCAGGTTTCCGTGGTTCTCGTAAGTCGACCCCATATGCTGCACAGGTTGCTGCAGAGCGTTGTGGTGAGATGGCGAAAGAATACGGCCTGAAAAACCTCGAAGTGATGGTTAAAGGTCCAGGTCCAGGTCGCGAATCCACTATCCGTGCCCTGAACGCGGCGGGCTACCGCATCACTAACATTGTTGATGCGACTCCGATCCCGCACAACGGTTGTCGTCCACCTAAGAAACGCCGCGTTTAATCACGCTTAGTGCTGTTTCTTAGAATATTGGAGAAAGATCATGGCAAGATATTTGGGTCCTAAGCTGAAGCTTAGCCGTCGCGAAGGTACTGACTTGTTCCTTAAGTCAGGCGTACGCGCGATTGATACCAAGTGTAAAATTGATAACGTCCCAGGCGTTCACGGTCAGCGTCGCGGCCGTCTGTCTGACTATGGCGTTCAGCTTCGCGAGAAGCAAAAAGTACGTCGTATCTACGGCGTAATGGAAAAGCAGTTCCGTAACTACTACAAAGATGCTGCCCGTATTAAAGGTAATACAGGTGAAAACCTGCTTCAGCTTCTTGAAGGTCGCCTAGACAACGTAGTTTACCGCATGGGATTTGGTGCAACTCGCGCCGAAGCTCGCCAGCTGGTAAGCCACAAAGCGATCCTAGTTAACGGCAAAGTTGTTAACGTACCTTCTTTCAAGGTTTCGGCAAACGACGTTGTTAGCATTCGTGAGAAAGCTAAGAACCAAGCGCGCATCAAAGCAGCACTAGAAATCGCTGCACAGCGCGAGCTGCCAACTTGGATCGAAGTAGACAGCAAGAAGATGGAAGGCACATTCAAGCGCCTACCAGAGCGTTCTGATTTGTCTGCTGACATCAACGAACACCTGATCGTCGAGCTTTACTCTAAGTAAGGCTAAACTAAAGAGAGGACATAATGCAGGGTTCTGTAACAGAATTTCTTAAGCCGCGTCTGGTTGATATCGAACAAGTCAGCTCTACGCACGCAAAAGTAACTCTTGAACCTCTAGAGCGTGGCTTTGGCCATACTCTGGGGAATGCGCTACGTCGTATCCTACTTTCATCAATGCCAGGCTGTGCGGTGACGGAAGTTGAAATTGACGGCGTACTGCACGAGTACAGCACCAAAGAAGGGGTTCAGGAAGATATCCTGGAAATCCTACTTAACCTTAAAGGCCTAGCCGTTAAGGTTGAGGGTAAAGATGAAGTTATCCTTACTCTGACCAAGTCTGGTGCAGGCCCTGTTGTTGCAGGCGACATCACCCATGATGGTGGTGTTGAGATTGCGAACCCAGAACACGTTATCTGCCACCTGACTGATGCAAACGCTGAAATTAGCATGCGTATCAAGGTAGAACGTGGTCGTGGCTATGTACCAGCGTCTGCGCGCATTCACAGCGAAGACGACGAGCGTCCAATCGGCCGCTTGCTTGTTGATGCAACGTTCAGCCCAGTAGACCGTATTGCTTACAAAGTTGAAGCAGCACGTGTTGAACAGCGTACTGACCTCGACAAGCTTGTTATCGATATGGAAACTAACGGTACACTGGATCCTGAGGAAGCGATTCGCCGTGCAGCAACCATCCTAGCTGAACAGCTAGATGCGTTTGTTGACCTGCGAGACGTGCGCGTCCCTGAGGAGAAAGAAGAGAAGCCAGAGTTCGATCCGATCCTACTGCGTCCTGTAGACGATCTTGAACTAACTGTTCGCTCTGCCAACTGTTTGAAAGCAGAAGCGATTCACTATATCGGTGATCTGGTACAGCGTACTGAGGTTGAGCTTCTGAAAACGCCAAACCTTGGTAAGAAGTCTTTGACTGAAATTAAAGACGTGCTGGCTTCACGTGGTCTGTCTCTAGGCATGCGCCTAGAAAACTGGCCGCCAGCATCAATCGCTGAAGATTAATCAGATACTGATTATTTAGTTAGAAGGATTAGGTCATGCGCCATCGTAAGAGTGGTCGTCAACTCAATCGCAACAGCAGCCATCGTAAAGCGATGTTCAGCAACATGGCTAGCTCGCTGGTAACTCACGAAGTTATCAAAACAACTCTGCCTAAGGCAAAAGAGCTGCGTCGCGTCATTGAACCGTTGATTACCCTAGCTAAGAACGACAGTGTTGCTAACCGTCGTCTTGCATTCGCTCGTACTCGTAACGACGAAGTTGTAGCGAAGCTTTTCAATGAACTCGGCCCACGTTTTGCTTCACGTGCTGGCGGTTACACTCGCATTCTTAAATGCGGTGTTCGCTCAGGTGATAAAGCCCCTATGGCTTACATCGAGCTCGTTGATCGCCCAGAGCAAAAAGCTGAGGAAGCTGCAGAGTAATTCTTTACTCTTGCAGATAAGCTAGAAAAGCCAGGCCTAGTGCCTGGCTTTTTCTTTATCTATCAGGTCTTTCGTCAATCCTTTAGCGCAACCCATCCGCTTTTGTGCCTTCAACCAAGCTTAATATAGGTATTAAAAGCGTCATTTTAGCTGTTTTCGTTGGTTATTCGCGCAAAGTGCTCAAAAAGAGTACATTCGATAAAAAAGATGTGATTTAGTGTTGACGGGGGTCACAATTTCTATAAAATGCCGCCCTACTTAACGCCGACAACGCGTTAGGGGAGTCAAAAAGAGGTTTTGTTTTCGCCGGTTGGCATCAACAAAAAGATAAAATTTCTTCTTGACTTCATCGGCAAGGCGAGTAATATACGCAGCCCTGACCGAGCGAAGCAACGCTTCGCAAGTCAACGCTCTTTAACAATTTGACCTATGCAATCTGTGTGGGCACTCG
>NZ_MUFO01000058.1:0-14293 GCF_001995345.1 Salinivibrio sp. IB872
TCACCTAATTCGGTATGGTAGAAGGTATCCTTGGCCCATTGCGGTATCCTTGGCCCATTGCTCAGCATCTGTTGAAAACATAGTCACTTACCTCAACTTATGATTTTTTGTTGAGATCAGTCAGGCAGATAAAGGTTCAAAAAAAATCCCTCGATTCTCATCGAGGGATTTGTGTAGGAAAGCCAGGTTGTTACGGGGCTTTTTGCTGAATCCTACTGATTCATGATTAGTTGAGATAAGCGTTGAGCATCCACATCAGTTTTTCTTGTTCGCGGATATAGTCGCTCATCAGCGCAGATGTCCCTTCATCGCCTGCATCACCGGCTAGGTTCATGATGTCGCGCTGTAGGGCGATCAGAACACTGAAGCCTTCGACCAGTGCGCGCACACCGGCTTGACCATTCGCTTCAGGATTGTGCTCTTTGATCTCACTGACTTTCAAATACTCGCTGAAGCGGTGCTCAGCGGTACCACCGATGGTGAGAATACGCTCAGCCACTTCATCAATCTTGGTTTGAAGATCGGTGTAAATTTCTTCAAATTTAGTGTGCAACTCGAAAAAATCGTTGCCTTTGATGTTCCAGTGAAAACCACGCACATTGGTGTAAAGCACTTGATAGTTCGCCAATAGCGTATCCAAACGTGCACCCAGATCGGCGGCTTTGCTGCTGTCTAGGCCAATCAATGCTGCTTGTTTACTCATCTAATGCCTCCTTAGTGGCAAAATCAATGTGTTTGACGTCTACAGATAGCAAACGCCAAGCACTGGAAACGGTGTCGCTTCAAATGATGAAAATAGGATAACTACCCGATATCAAAAAAGAAAATGGGTTAAACCTATATAGCTGATAGGGCGTGCCTATGATGTGATCGACGTAGCGTCGTGGACCATAAAGTGATCGGGCAGGGTAGCGAGTCCGGCAATGAGCGCGTCTAAACAGCGTTGGTCGATTGCCGTATCTACCTCTTCGCGCATGATACTCAGCGCCTTATCCACGGGAATAGGACCACGATACGGCCGCTCTGCAGTGATGGCATCGAATATATCCGCGGTAGTAATGATGCGTGTTAAAAGCGATATATGCTCGCCCTGTATTCCATCGGGATAGCCGGTACCATCGAGCTTCTCATGGTGCGCGCTCGCGAATTGGGCGAGATCTCGATAGGACTTGTTCTTTTAGTTGGGGGGCATCAAGATGCTGCCAAATGTGGAGGGCGTTAGCGCATTCAATAATGTATCTACCAGATGTGGATCAAACCAAGTGCCACGTCGCGCTTGTATTTCTTGCAGTGCCGCTTCAGTGCCAGATTCGGTGCGGAAAACATCAATCACTTGGGTCATCAAGGCGATACGCGCATAAGGAGGGATTGCGTCACCGCTTAAACCGTCAGGGCATCCACCGCCGTCGTAGTGCTCATCTAGAGCGTAAACCGCGTTGGCAACTGCCTCGCTGAACCTCAGTTCACGCACAATTTCTGCACCATGCGTACACCGAGTTTCTATCAGCTCTTGGGCCTACATATCACCGTTTCGTATGATATCTAATGTCGTAGAAAATATTTCCATAAAGCCCCGTTTGACACCGGTATTTTTGAGCACACTAGACAAACTGCCATCGACGATTTTATAGCTTTGTTTAAAGGCTAAATCGTTAGTGAGATAAAGTTCGCAGATCCGTGCTGCATTGCTGCTACATCCTGCATCTTTTAATAGCAAGGTATATCTGGCACGCTGATCTGATTGCTGGCGCAGAATCTAGTGGCTCGGTGTTAGGTCATTAGTTAACTGTACACCAGTTGACGATGCATCGTTCATTCAGTGAGTCAGGCCTCGAACCGTATCTGAGACTTCTTGCGCGCCGGCATGGATATCTTTCATCACTTCATCGACCGCCGTCACCTTCTCTTGTCCAAGCGAGGACTGTTCACTCACTCTCTCCATCGCCTCACTGACTCCCTTAATCAGTTGCTGGTTTTCATCAACCACATCCGCGATTTCAGTGGTCGATTTACTAGTTCGCTGTGATAAACCGCGTACTTCATCTGCCACGACCGCAAAGCCGCGTCCTTGTTCGCCGGCGCGAGCAGCCTCAATAGCGGCATTCAATGCGAGCAAATTGGTTTGCTCGGCAATCTGTTTGATGGTGGTGACGATATTTTCAATACTCTGTGCATGCTGATTCAGTTGGTTAACCTGATTAGAGGCTTCTATCGCTTGTTCAGAAACGTTTTGCGACAGCTGTACCGCTTCTTGCAACAGTACGCTGCCGCTTTCACTGTCTTTTAGCGTTTGCTCAGACGATGCTTGAGCCAGTTCGGCCGCATGATTCACAGCCTGATTTTTCTTGACGGTATCCGTGATGTTGGTGGCAAACTTAATCACTTTCACCACCTGTCCATTGGTATCGAACACAGGGTTGTACGTGGCTTCTAGCCATATCTCATTGCCGTACTTGTCGCGGCGCAGATATTGTCCTGCGGTGAATTGACCGTCAGCCAGTGATTGCCAAAAATCGGGGTTCTCATCGTAGAACTCTTGGTCGCAAAAAATACGGTGATGCTGGCCGGTAATCTCGCTTTCTTTATAGTGGACCGTACTGAGAAAGTTTTTATTGGCACGAATAATGGTGCCATCGGGCTCGAATTCTATTACCGCCAATGAGCGATCAATGGCCTGCATTATGGCGTCTTGACGTTTTGATTGCTGGTGCCGCTCAGTAACGTCTGCGGCCATTTTGCGTACCTTATTAAYATTCCCATCTTCATCTTTGATAGGCACATAGGTCGCTTCCATCCAGATTTCATGTCCATCTTTGTGGCGGCGTCTAAATACGCCTTGCTGGGGTTTCCCTTGCGCCAGTGCTTGCCAGAACTGTTGATATTCTGACGAGTTTGTCGTTTCCTCAAAACAGACTGCGCGGTGGTGCTGACCGATTACCTCGTCTCGCTGGTAACCGATAATGGCGAGTAAACGATCATTCACATCGATGACCGTCCCGTCGGGTGTAAATACAATTGAGGCGATGTGTTGTTGAAGAGCACTGAGCTCCGCTTGAAGCTCTGCGTTTTCTTTCTTGCAAGCATCTAACGCGCGTTGAGTCTTTTTGAACATAACTACTTACTTCCCGTTGTCCAAACCCGCGAAGTCATTATCTCTTTATAGACTCCACATATGCTCGTAAAAGTATAGATGTCAGGGGCAGGATCAACGTAGTTTTTCCAGAAAATTATTCATCACTCATAATGATAGCTACCTTATTTGTTGGCGATTCAATGATTTCCGTTGTTTACAAATCTATCAAAAAATGTATCTGAGTGTATCATCGCTCTTTCGCTGTGCGTCGAAAACGCTTAACCTATGCGGTCTTAGTCGGTTCGCCTACCTGCAAATGTAACGTATTCATAACCCTCCTTCATTCCTTGTTACAAATCGACTTTTTTATTTTCAATAATTTCTGAAAATTCGAAATATTCATTGATCCTCGACAAAGAAACTCCGTATCATTCCCCAGAAGCACTGTGAGGGAGATCAAGATGGAGCTGTCGCAAGAGCTAAGAAATGTGGTGATGCATTTCGGCGAAATGGGAAGTCGGTGGGGATTTAACCGCTCGGTCGGCGAAATGCTGGCACTGATTGTGTTGAGTGAAAAACCGTTAAGTGCCGATGATATTGTGTCGGCGCTCAACATATCTCGTGGCAATGTCAGCATGGCAACCAAGGAATTGCATGGCTGGAACTTGATTCGCTCACAGCGTACCCCCGGAGACAGAAAGGACTACTTTGTGCCTAACGGCACCATCTGGGAGTTGGCGCAGCAGGTACTCGCTGAGAGGAAGAAGCGAGAGGTGGATCCCACCTTATCTATGCTGCGTGCACACTTTATGCGAAGTGAAGATGACGCTGAGAGTCATTCGGTTAAGCAGTTACATGAGATCCACGATCTTCTCGAGCTGTTTAACCATTGGTTTGACGATGTTCAGCAAATGAAACCTGAGCATTTGAAGAACCTGATGAAACTGGGCAGCAGTGTCGGCAAGCTTCTCGAGCTGTCTGGCAAGTTGTTTCACAGTAAGTCCAACGAACAATCGGGCAGTTAAACTCCTGAGGGTAATGTCATGTTAGATACTTTAATGTTGTCGCGGATCCAATTTGCGGCCAACATCAGCTTTCACATCCTGTTTCCCACCATCACAATCGCGCTTGGGTGGATGCTGGTGTTTTTCAAGTTCAGATATAACCGTACCGGTGAGCAAATCTGGCTAGATACCTATTACTTCTGGGTCAAAGTGTTTGCGTTGACCTTCGCGCTGGGCGTAGTGTCCGGCATCACGATGAGCTTCCAATTCGGGACCAACTGGCCCGGATTTATGGAGAAAGTCGGCAACATCGCTGGCCCATTATTGGGTTATGAAGTGATGACGGCATTTTTCATGGAAGCCACCTTCCTTGGCATTATGTTGTTTGGTAAGAACCGGGTGCCGAATTGGGTTCATACCCTCGCAACCTTGCTCGTAGCGATTGGTACCACCATTTCTGCATTCTGGATTTTGGTGCTCAATAGCTGGATGCATACCCCAACCGGTTTTGAAATCATTGATGGAGTGGTGCACCCAACTAGCTGGTTTGAAGTGATTTTCAATCCGTCGATGCCGTATCGCTTAAGCCACATGCTATTAGCGTCTGGTTTGACGGCTTCTTTCTTAATTGCGGGGATCTCTGCTTATCAGAAATTAAAGTCACCGACCTCAGGTGTGTCAGACAAGCCTTTAAAAGTGGGTATCACCGCTGCGGCAATTCTGATCCCATTACAAGTACTGGTTGGTGACATGCACGGCCTAAACACACTTGAGCATCAACCACAAAAAATTGCGGCGATGGAAGGTGTGTGGGAAACCGAACAAGGTGCGCCTTTGCTGCTGTTTGCGGTACCAAACGAAGAAACACGCTCAAACGACTTTGAAGTGGGGATCCCGAATCTGGCGAGCTTGATTTTGACTCACAAACTCGATGGTGAGATCAAAGGCTTAGAAAGCTTTGAGTATCATCCACCGGTGAAGCCGTTGTTCTTCGGCTTCCGCATCATGGTCGGAGTGGGTGTGCTTATGCTGGTGGTGAGCTGGTTTACTGCTTATCGCGTTTGGCGTAATCAACCGATGCCGAAGTGGCATTTGATGGGGCTGGTCGCCATGACATTCTCGGGCTGGGTAGCGACGCTTTCGGGCTGGTATGTTACAGAGATCGGTCGTCAACCTTGGCTAGTGCAGGGGGTGCTAAAAACGGCGGATGCGGTGACACCCGTGGCAAGCTCGCATGTCGGTATTACGTTAACTATCTACCTCACACTCTATGTGGTGTTGATGGTAGCGTACATCCGTACTTTGTTCTTCTTAGCCAAAAAACGTCTGCCCGAGTACCAGTCAGACAACCACGCTCAGCCAAATAAAGAGGTGAACGCATGAGCATAACTCCTTATCTGCCTGAAATTTATCTGCTGCTGTTTGGCTTCTCGGTATTTATGTATGCCGTGCTCGATGGCTACGACCTTGGTGTGGGGATGCTGTTGCCGAGCTGCAACCAAGCGCAGCGAGACCGTATGATTGCATCGATTGGCCCATTCTGGGATGCGAACGAGACTTGGTTGGTACTGGCGGTAGGTTTGTTGTTGATTGCCTTCCCTGCGGCACACAGCATGATTTTGACCGAATTGTATTTGCCTACGTCTGTGATGTTGGCGGGTCTTATTCTACGTGGCGTGTCGTTTGATTTTCGTGCCAAAGTGAAACCAGAGCGCAAAGACCTTTGGGATCGCTGCTTTAAAGCGGGCTCGTTTATCGCGTCGATGACACAAGGCTACATGATTGGCCGCTATGTACTGGCGTTTGATGACAGCACAGGTGCGTATTTGTTTGCTCTGTTAAGTGGCCTTTGTGTGACCGCCGCCTACATCTATATTGGTGGGACTTGGCTGGTGATGAAAACGGAAGGGGACTTGCAAAAGCGCGCGGCGAAATGGTCTCGCCGCGGTGGCTGGCTTGCGGCGCTTGGCGTATTAGCTATCAGTATTGTCAATCCGCTGGTGAGCGAGACAGTAGCCGAGCGTTGGTTTGGCTTCCCTGAGATTTTATTACTGGCACCCGTGCCACTGGTGTGTCTTGCAATTATGTTGCTCGTAGACCGCTATCTGCGCCACGTGCCGGTCGAAAATGATGTGGGCTATCAGTTCCCATTCATTGGCGCGATCATTTTGTTTGCAATGAGCTTCTTTGGCTTAGCATACAGCTTCTTCCCTGACATTATCCCCGGCGTGATGACGGCGAAAGAGGCGGCGAGTGCCACTGGCACCTTGTTGATTGTCGGTTATGGTGCGATGTTCGTGCTACCGATGATCTTCTTATACACCCTCTTTGTGTACCGTGTCTTCTCAGGAAAAGCCACCGAGCTTAACTACGAGTAAGCCATACGTAACACACCCCTAATCGATGAGCCCAGCGATAGACGCTGGGCTTTTTTTTGCTCGGCGTTTGAGTGTGATAGCGATGGTATGCCCGTCACGATAAAACGGTTAGCGACAACCAGCCTTTTTGATCAATCTTTCGTGCCCTAAATATTGGTCGTGCGAAAGGTTATATCTCGTTATAGTTTGTGCTTCTCGACGCTCTAACCGGAGTGGCCCATCATGATTTGTTGTCACCTGATGCGTGCTTTCAAAACGGCAATCTGCCCTTTTTGTAGCGAATGTCGGCCATGTGGTGCTTATTTTCATTTTTCTTCGCATTTCTTGCTTAGTGTGAGGCATTGACTCGCGGTTGGTTTGGGCCAGCATTGAGTGAAAATGAATCCTTACTCCCCTTATCATTTCCTGCGTTACTATGGTTTTCTGGTGGTATTTTAATCGATTTGTTCATAAATACTGCTATCAGTACAAAAGATTTGATCTGGAGCAAACCTTTTTGAAATTGACCTAAATCATTGTTGTAGTTGTATGTTTCTGTTTTTCAATGGTTGGTCGTGTAGCGATTTGGTTAAAAAATCTATTTGAGATCTAAATATTAGCGTGTAAGATTATATTTAACTAATCGTTCAATTAAAAACGAATGGGAGCAACAATGCCTAAGGTAGGGATGCCGGAAGTACGTAAACCGCAGCTCGTTAAAGCCACCATGACTGTGATTGGTCGCGTTGGTCTGCATGCGGCAAGTATCTCTTTGATTAGTAAGGAAGCCGGCGTATCAACAGGCATTATCAACCACTATTTTGGTGGTAAGCATGGTTTGCTGGAAGAAACAATGCGCGTGGTATTGCGCGAGCTTTCAGCCACTGTCATTAACACGTTGCGTGGGATCCCTCGTCATCACCACCAAGCGCGTATTAATGCGATCATTAACGCGAACTTTGAAGGTTTTCAGGCCCAGTCTGATGTGGTGAAAACTTGGCTCGCGTTCTGGTCATATGCCATGCATGACAATGAGTTACACCGTTTACAGCGCGTGAACGAGAAGCGCTTGCTGTCGCATTTGCGCATTGAGCTTAAAGCGCTATTGCCGGTCGAGCAGGCTGTCATGGTTGCTCAGGGGATTGCAGCATTGATTGATGGTATTTGGTTGCGCGGTGCATTGAACCCTAAAGGTATTGATGCCAATAACGCTCGCACCATTATCAATGACTATTTAGATAAGCAACTGACCTTTTATGGTCGTCCTCAGGGCTAACCCGGGATAGCAGCTGACATGCACACACGAACAGAAAAGAATTCAGGATTAATCATGGACGCGAAAACGCTTTTTATTAATGGTCAGTTAACTGACGTATCCAGTGGTGAATACTTTGCCACCGTGAACCCTGCAACGGGTGAAACACTGGCACAGATCGGCCAAGCTTCTGCAGACGATGTGCAGAAAGCGATTGATGCCGCAAAAGCAGGCTTTGCCGTTTGGTCTCGCATGACCGCGATGGAGCGAAGCCGAATTCTATTGAAGGCGGTTGCTTTATTGCGTGAGCGCAATGATGAACTGGCGAAGCTGGAAGTCCTTGATACGGGTAAGCCGTTGCAAGAAGCGATTGACGTTGATGTGGTGACCGGTGCTGATGCGATTGAATACTTCGCAAATCTAGTGCCATCCATGCAAGGTGAGCAGCAACCGCTGTCTGAGAACCAATTCTTCTACACCCGTCGTGAGCCACTTGGCGTGTGTGCAGGCATTGGTGCGTGGAACTATCCAATTCAAATTGCGATGTGGAAATCAGCGCCTGCATTAGCGGCAGGTAATGCCATGGTGTTTAAACCATCGGAAGAAACCCCGCTCACAGCCCTTAAGTTGGCAGAGATCTTCACTGAAGCCGGTATGCCTGACGGCGTATTCAACGTGGTTCAAGGTGATTACCGTGTTGGCCAAATGCTGACAGCACACCCAGAGATTGCCAAAGTTTCTTTCACCGGTGAAGTCGGTACCGGTAAAACCGTGATGGGTGATGCCGCAAAGACCCTGAAGTCAGTCACCATGGAACTGGGTGGTAAGTCACCTTGCATCGTGTTTGATGATGCGGATTTAGACAATGCGGTATCTGCGGCTATGGTCGCCAACTTCTATACCCAAGGTGAGGTATGTACACACGGTACCCGTGTCTTTGTTCACGACAGCATTTATGACGCGTTTGTCGAGCAGCTGAAATCGCGCACCGAGAAACTGGTTGTCGGTGATCCAATGGATATGAACACCCAAGTCGGTGCATTGATTTCAACCGAGCACCTTGAAAAAGTGATGACGGCCATTCAAGGCGCGAAAGCAAGTGGTGCCACCCTGCTAACCGGCGGCGAGCGCTTAATGGAGAATGGCCTCGACAAAGGTAACTTTGTGGCCCCGACCATCTTTACTGATTGTGATGACAGCATGGCGCATGTGCGCGACGAGATCTTTGGCCCTGTGATGTCAGTGCTGCGTTTCTCGGACGAGAAAGAGGTCATCCGTCGTGCCAACAATACCCATTATGGTTTGGCCGCTGGCATCTTTACCCAAAACCTGTCGCGTGCGCATCGCGTGATCCATCAGCTTGAAGCCGGTATTTGTTGGGTGAACACCTGGGGTGATTCGCCAGCAGAAATGCCTGTCGGTGGCTACAAGCAATCAGGCATCGGCCGAGAGAATGGTGTCGAGACCCTGACTCACTATACCCAAACCAAGAGTGTGCTGATTGAGCTAGGCGATTTCGCTAGCCCATACGCCTAACCTCAGTTAACGGAGCGACCAATATGTCACAACGCTACGATTATATTATCGTCGGCGCGGGTTCGGCCGGCTGTGTGCTGGCGGATCGGCTCACCGAGTCCGGCGAACATCAAGTGCTATTGCTTGAAGCCGGGGGCACCGATAAAAGCATTTTTATTCAGATGCCGACGGCGCTGTCTTATCCCATGAATACCAAGCGCTATGCCTGGCAGTTTGAGTCTTTGCCTGAGCCAGGCTTGGATGGCCGTCAGCTACATTGCCCACGCGGTAAAGTGCTGGGTGGTAGTTCATCTATTAATGGCATGGTCTATGTGCGTGGTCACGCATGCGATTTTGAAGAATGGGTTGAGCACGGTGCGAATGGCTGGGGTTACGCCAGCTGTTTGCCTTACTTCAAACGTGCAGAAAGCTGGTCAGGCGGTGAAGATACTTACCGTGGTGGTCAGGGCCCTGTCGGTACTTGTAACGGTAACGACATGAAACTCAACCCGCTTTATCAAGCCTTTATTGATGCGGGTGTCGAAGCGGGCTATCCAGAAACCAAAGATTACAACGGTTATCAGCAAGAAGGCTTTGGGCCGATGCATATGACGGTTGATAAGGGTGTGCGAGCTTCAACGTCAAATGCCTACCTACGTCGCGCGCTGAAGCGCAGCAATCTGACCTTGAAAAAGGGTGTTGTGACTCGTCGTGTCTTGCTGGAAGGCAAACGTGCGGTAGGTGTGGAATTTGAAAAGGGCGGCAAAATTGAACGCGTGATGGCAGACAAAGAAGTCATTTCCAGCGCGGGTTCAGTAGGCTCACCGCAACTGCTGCAACTTTCAGGCATTGGTGCGCGTGACGTACTGGAAAATGCAGGTGTTGACGTCAAGCACGAGTTGCCGGGTGTGGGTGAAAACCTGCAAGACCATCTTGAGGTTTACTTCCAGTTCCATTGTAAAGCGCCGATTACGCTCAACAGCAAGCTGGGGTTAATTAGCAAGGGAATGATCGGTACTGAGTGGATCTTGACCCGTAAAGGCTTGGGTGCCACCAACCATTTTGAATCATGTGCCTTTATTCGTTCACGCGAAGGGTTGAAGTGGCCAAATATCCAGTACCACTTTTTACCTGCAGCGATGCGTTACGACGGTAAAGCGGCGTTTGATGGGCATGGTTTCCAAGTCCATGTGGGCCCAAACAAGCCTGAAAGCCGCGGCCATGTACGTATCAAGTCGGCGGATCCGCAAGATAAACCGTCGATCCTGTTCAATTACATTACCACCGAACAAGATCGCCAAGACTGGCGCGACACCATTCGTTTGACCCGTGAAATCATGGATCAAAGTGCTATGGACCCTTTCCGTGGTGAAGAAATTCAACCGGGTCGTGATGTCACCACAGACGAAGCGATTGATCGTTGGGTGAAAGAGAACGTGGAAAGTGCGTATCACCCATCGTGTACCTGCAAAATGGGTGCAGACACCGATTCGATGGCGGTACTCGATGAGCAGTGCCGTGTTCGAGGGATTCAAGGTTTGCGCGTGGTGGATTCATCGATTTTCCCCACCATTCCAAATGGCAACTTGAATGCCCCAACCATCATGGTAGCGGAGCGCGCCGCTGACATGATTCTCGACAAGCCACTCTTGCCTGCTGAGCAGGTGCCAGTATGGATTGCGGCTGAGTGGCAGCAAAAGCAACGCAATCAGAACGCGCAAAGTGAGAAAGCCACCGAAGGTGCGCCTTCACTGGAAACTAATCAGTAAGTATTACAAGGAATCCAAGATGTCAATGAACAAACGTAAGACCACCAAAACCCTGATGACCGTGGTTGGCCTGAGCTCTATGGTGGCGTTTAGCGCCGCTGCCAACCAATGTGAGACGGTACGTTTCTCGGATATCGGTTGGACGGACGTGACCTCAACCACAGCCATCACCACAGAAGTGTTAAAAGGCATGGGCTACCAAACAGAGACAGACTTGCTGTCACTGCCTGTGACTTTTTCATCTCTGGCGTCGGGCGACATCGACGTATTCCTCGGTAACTGGATGCCAACCCAAACGGGCGATATCAAAAAGTATATTGAAAACGGCACTGTAGATAGCCTACGCGCCAACCTAACGGGTGCGAAATACACCCTTGCCGTGCCTAAGTACGTTTACGATGCGGGTGTGACCAGTGTTGCAGATATCGCGGAATACGCTGACAAGTTTGACTCTCGCATTTATGGCATTGAGCCAGGCAATGATGGCAACACGCAAATTCAAAAAATGATCGATACCGATGATTTTGATCTGGGTGATTTCCGTCTGATCGAATCAAGCGAAGCGGGCATGATTTCGCAAGTTTCACGTGCTATTCGTCGTGGCAAATGGGTTGCTTTCCTAGGTTGGGCTCCACACCCAATGAACAGCAACTTTGATATGAAGTATCTGTCTGGTGCAGATGACTACTTCGGCCCTAACTACGGCGGTGCCACGGTTCATACCAATGTTCGTAGTGGCTATGTCGAGCAATGTTCGAATGTGGGTCAAATGCTCGAGCAGCTTGAGTTTAGCCTCAAGATGGAAAACGAAATGATGGGCAAAATCCTGAACGACGGCGAGAAGCCAGAGGTTGCAGCGCGCGAATGGCTACGTAACAACCCAAGTGTGTTGAACAAGTGGCTAGACGGTATCACCACACTAGACGGTAAAAACGCCGTAGAAGCTGTGACTGAATATCTTAACAAGACTGAAGCGTAACAAAAAAGTGTAGAAGGAGAGGGCGGTTTAATCGCCGCCCCCTAAGGTTTTATTGTGAATATTATTACAGATAACAAGATCCCACTCGGTCAATGGATGGAAAATGGCGTTGACTGGTTAACCATGAACGCCGCGGGCTTCTTTGATGCCATATCGATTGGTTTAGATACCAGCATCATGTTTTTGGTCGACATCTTTAAATGGATGCCACCTGCAATGCCTATCATCATGACTGCTGCGTTAGCGTGGTACCTGCAGCGTCGAATTTCCATCGTGATCTTTGTTGTGAGTGCGCTCTTGTTGATCCTCAACCTGGGCTACTGGCAAGAGATGCTGGAAACCTTTGTTCTGGTGTTTGCCGCGACAACGATTTCCGTATTAATTGGCATACCGCTTGGGATAATGGCTGCTCACCGGCCCTTAGCGTATACCATTATGCGTCCACTCTTGGACCTAATGCAGACGGTACCGCCTTTTGTATATTTGATTCCAACGCTGGTTCTTTTCGGCTTAGGGATTGTACCGGGACTGATTTCCACCATCATCTTTGCGATTGCAGCACCGATTCGCTTGACTTATCTCGGCATTACACGTGTGCCAGAGGAGTTGGTAGAAGCTGGCCGTGCATTTGGCGCCAACCGCATGAAGCTTTTGTTTAAAGTGGAATTGCCCGCGGCACTGCCAAGCATTATGACGGGCGTGACGCAATGTATTATGTTGTCACTGTCGATGGTAGTTATCGCCGCACTAGTGGGGGCTGACGGCCTCGGTAAGCCAGTGGTTCGCGCACTAAACACTGTCAACATTTCTCAAGGTTTTGAAGCGGGTCTGGCGATTGTACTGGTAGCCATCATTCTTGACCGCCTGTGTAAAGCACCAAACCAAGGCCATGAATAAGGGGGATACCATGGACGCAATCGCAATTAAAAATCTTGATGTTGTTTTCGGTGACAACGTACAACCCGCACTCGATCTGCTCGACAAAGGCTTAACGCGATCAGAGATCATCGATCAAACTGGTCAAGTCGTGGGTGTGGACAATGTGTCACTTAATGTAAAAGAAGGTGAGATTTGCGTATTGATGGGCCTATCTGGCTCAGGTAAATCGAGCTTATTACGGGCAGTGAATGGCCTTAACCCGATTAGCCGTGGCAGCCTTGAAGTGCGCGATGGTGACCAAATGGTGGATATGGCGAGTGTGGATGCACAAACGCTGCGTCATCTGCGGACCAACCGTGCCTCAATGGTATTCCAAAAATTCGCTCTGATGC
Source organism: Salinivibrio sp. IB872 (assembly GCF_001995345.1). Classification (NCBI taxonomy): domain Bacteria; kingdom Pseudomonadati; phylum Pseudomonadota; class Gammaproteobacteria; order Vibrionales; family Vibrionaceae; genus Salinivibrio; species Salinivibrio sp. IB872. The sequence continues at coordinate 13,224 of NZ_MUFO01000058.1, forward strand.
CTTGGTTAACCGTGGTGGATAACGTTGCCTTCGGTCTAGAAATGAAAGGCATCAGTAAAAAAGAACGCCGTAAGCAAGCATTAGAAAAACTTGAAATGGTGGGATTGGCGGATTGGGCCTATCAGTATCCACATGAACTGTCTGGCGGTATGCAGCAGCGTGTTGGCTTGGCCCGTGCTTTTGCGATGGACAGTGACATTCTACTGATGGATGAACCGTTTTCCGCACTGGATCCCTTGATCCGTGCTCAGCTACAAGACGAGCTACTGGAGCTGCAGAAAAAACTCAACAAAACGATTTTGTTTGTGAGCCATGATCTGGATGAGGCACTGAAAATTGGTAATAACATTGCCATCATGGAGTCCGGTCAGCTTATTCAGCACGGTAAACCTGAAGACATTGTTCTGCGCCCAGAAACGGACTATGTTCGCGACTTTGTGGCACACACTAATCCGTTGAACGTACTGAAAGGTCGCTCAATGATGAAAGATATCGACACCATGCCGCACGTTGAAAACCGTTGGAAGGTGTGCGATCAGCGTGATATCTGGGTGACAGTAGAGCCTCAGGGAGCATTGTCGGCCATGGCGGGCACACAGAATTTGCGTGTGGCTGAGTGGAAAAAAGACATGGCAGACTTGTCACAAGTAAGCTCGGATACCATTGTAATGGCATCGCCTGATATCGAAATGCGTGATGCGATTGAAATCCGCTATCACACCAACAAACCCGTACTACTGGTAGAAAATGGCAAATTGGTTGGCACGCTTTCCGATCACGATTTCTACCATGCCTTGCTCGGCAAGTATCAGCAGTCGTGCGATAGCCAAGCGGCTTGACTCACGTCAGCGAATAAATCCTAACTAACGACAAAGCCTGCTCATGGAGCAGGCTTCAGATTGCTGACGAACCCCGCCTTTTTAGGCGGGGTTCTTTTTGATAAGCGGCCGTAGGCCGCGATCGCGATATTTTTTGTTAGAGAGTGGTCGTTACCGACCAACGCCTAAATTGGCGGATAGAAGCCAGTATTTGCCTTATATCCGCCATGTTAAAGCCACATTTTCTTAGAT
>NZ_MUFO01000059.1:0-13944 GCF_001995345.1 Salinivibrio sp. IB872
CTGATGCTGCCTGTTGAAGTCCGCATTATGCCCACGTTTCAGGTGATTGCTGACCTCAATATGCTCAACTCAATGCCGGGATTAACCATTCCGTTAATTGCCAGTGCCACCGCCACTTTCTTATTCCGTCAGTTTTTTATGACGGTCCCCGGAGAAATGCTAGAAGCGGCACGCATTGATGGAGCAGGCCCCTTTAAGTTTTTCAAAGACATTTTATTGCCGCTTTCTCGAACAAATATCGCGGCTTTGTTTGTAATTACCTTTATCTATGGATGGAACCAATACCTTTGGCCCATTTTGATCACCACCGACGATCAGTACTACACCATTGTGATGAGTATTCAACGTATGCTCTCGGTTGGTGATGGTGAAGTGGAATGGAACCGCGTAATGGCGACCACATTGATGGCCATGCTTCCCCCGGTTTTAGTCGTGTTGGGGATGCAAAAGTTGTTTGTAAAAGGTTTGGTGGAGACGGAGAAGTAAATGGCGACGGTAACCCTTAATCATATTGAGAAAACGTACCCAAACGGGTTTAAAGCAATTCATGGCATTGATTTAGCCATAGACGATGGCGAAATGATCGTACTCGTCGGTCCCAGTGGGTGCGGTAAATCGACCTTGCTACGTATGATTGCCGGTCTGGAAGGGATCTCTAAAGGCGATCTAATTATCGACCAGAAAAAGGTCAACGACTTGGAGCCCGGCGAACGTGATATCGCGATGGTGTTTCAAAACTACGCGCTCTACCCGCACATGAGTGTGTTCGATAATATGGCCTATGGCTTGCGTAACCGCGGAACGCCAAAGGAAAAAATCCAGCAATTGGTCCAAGAAGTTGCGACCATGCTTGAACTCGACCACTTACTAGACAGACGCCCAAATCAACTCTCTGGCGGCCAACGCCAACGTGTTGCCATGGGCCGCGCTATTGTGCGTCGACCAAAAGTCTTCTTGTTCGATGAGCCGCTGTCAAACCTGGATGCAAAACTGCGGGTACAAATGCGGCTCGAGATAAAAAGCCTACAACGCAAACTGAATACCACGGCGGTGTACGTCACCCATGATCAGGTCGAAGCCATGACGTTAGCGGACCGCTTGGTGGTCCTTAATGGTGGCAACGTCGAGCAAATTGGCACACCACTCGAGGTTTATGACGCACCGGCAAGCTTGTTTGTCGCGACCTTTATTGGCTCACCCGCCATGAACATTGTTACCGGAAGCCTCGAGCACGGTCAGCTCAACATCGGTGCACACACACTGGCAACCTGTGATGTGGTAGGTCATCAATCCGTCTCTGTTGGGTTACGACCAGAGCATTTGAAAGTGGTTGACACGAGTAAAGCATTGTTCACCATGACGGTAACCCTTACCGAGTCACTCGGTGCAGATTTACTGGTTTATGGACACATACGTGACACCAACAGCTTGCTGACGCTCCGCCTTGAAGGCCATACCAAAGTGAAAGAAGGCGATCAGTTGCCGCTGACGATAGCTGCTCACAACCTGCATGTATTCGACGGTGAGCATGGCAAGCGACTGGATGTCACCTTACAACAAACAGAACGTCAGATTGAGACGGTATCCTAACATCGGAGTATCCCCATGACCGCCCCTTTGCCGATTGCTCAATTGTCACAGTCTGCTGCAGACTGGCGTGATCTGCGTTGGTTGCTAACAGACGTGGACGACACGCTCACTTGGCAGGGGGCGCTGCCTTGGCAAACGTTACAGGCACTTAGCCAACTTCGCGATGCGGGAATACGCGTGGTACCGGTAACGGGCGCGTGTGCAGGTTGGTGTGATCATATTGCAAATGCATGGCCTGTTGACGCCGTGATTGGAGAAAATGGTGCATTCGTGATGCAGCGTCAAAACGGAACCTTAAACACCACCATCAATCACACTGCCCAGCAAGCACAAGCGGCATTACTCGCTTTCGTACAAACGCTTTTATCTCGGTATCCGGCACGGCGCATTGCCAGCGATCAAGCCTACCGTGTCGCAGAAGTGGCGATTGATATCGGTCAGCACACTCCGGCTGCGCCAAAGGATGAAATCCGAGCCCTTCTTGATGCGCTCCACGCCTATGGTGCCAATGCGACAGCAAGCTCCATTCATATCAATGCCTGGGTGGGCGATCACAGTAAGAAGGTATCGAGTTTTCGCTATTTAGCCGAGCAAGGTTTATCCGGTAAACAATACAGTGAACAAGTTGCTTTTATTGGCGACTCGCTAAATGACAGCCAAATGTTCGCTTCGTTTCCCTTGAGCGTCGGCGTCGCGAATATCGCGCACCATTTACCCTCACTGCCCCATCCCCCACAGTGGATCACCACCCAACCGGGCGGTTTTGGCTTCGCGGAATTTGCGCACCAACTTCTCACTCTCAAGCGTCAATAACCGGCTAACCGAAGGCGCGCTATGTCGGAATAATAGGACGCAATTTAATATCGTTCGGACGAAAAATCGCCACTAAATCTGCGACCTGCCTCATACCTAGCTAGACAGATGGCTTTTTATATCAATGTTTTATTTAACTTTAACAAAGGCTCGTTCTACAATGTCGCCCGTTAACGTTTAAACTAACGCCCAAAACCTCACGTATCGCTCGCGGTTATGTCGCCCTGTCACCACCAACTGTGGCAGTGAAATGCATAGAGCGATGATAATAACGATAAGGATAATGTTATGAAACGCTATGCCCTAGCGCTGTTAGCAGCGGTAATGCCAGCGATGTCACAGGCGGCTCCCGTCGATAATGCGGATTGTTATACCGCCAAATACCACGATTACGTTGACGCCTCGATCAACTGGTACCAAGATTTAGTCTCCTTGACCGTCAGTAAAGACGAGTCGTTAAAAGACGTTGCCGATTGGTTCTTACGTGGCCGAGAAAACCATTTTAAGCTCAACGCACAAGCCTTTGACTATTATCTCAGCAACGATACCGCCAAGCTAAGCCTCGATGCCCCAGTTGAATCTTGGCTACAACTCACGCAAGAAGACGTCAAAGCCCTTTCACAATCGTCATTGCCACCAGCTAAGCTCGCCAAAGAAGTCTTTGAGTTTCGCCAAGGCGAAGCCATGGAAGGGAACTATGCGCTGCGCAGTGCACTTGCTGACTTGCTCAGCCATCCCAAAGAAATTGATACCGCGCTTAATCAGTACAACAACCAAATGGCCGCGATTAATCAGCGCCAGTGTAAATAGTCTGTACGCTTAAACGCCACCTAGTTTTATATGGTTGCAGGTAGAGCCGGTTCACCCCGGCTCTTWGTCCATCTACCGGTGAACAAAGCACGACGTCATTTCGCTTTCACTCCCCTACGCATTAGGGATAACACCTTGCTGACTGATAAAAAAAGCCTGATGCTAGCCGGTTTTTTTGCTATGTTGTGGCAATTTCTCAGCAAGTGCTCTCGTGACCATCAGTGACCCTGTCACTTAATGATGACCAATCTTGAACTGCGAAGCAGATACAAAAGAAGAATTCCATGGCAACACAAAACAAAGCTGCGGACGCCACACCGGAAACGCTGCACCGGATTTTTACTGTTCCAGAAGCGCCCGATTCAACACTGAGCAAAATCGAGCAAGAGATCTCGCAAAACCTCAATCGATTTTTGCAAAACCATATTGCCGCCAGCGATCGCTCTTTGGCAGATATTGAAAGTGACTTTAGTGATCCGACGATCCCTGAAGATCCTGCGTTTGTGTCCGACCATACCCAGTTTTTGCTCGATAAATTGGTCGCACAGTCTGTACATACTTCCTCGCCGCGATTTATCGGTCACATGACATCGGCGCTGCCGTACTTTTTGATGCCGTTATCTAAAATTATGATCGGGCTAAATCAAAATACGGTGAAAATCGAAACATCGAAGGCCTTTACGCCATTGGAGCGTCAAGTCTTGGGCATGTTGCATAACTTGATTTACGGCCAAGACGATGCCTTCTACCAAAGCTGGATGCACAGTGCTAACCACTCTTTAGGGGCATTTTGTTCGGGAGGCACCATTGCCAATATGACCGCCCTTTGGGTCGCCCGTAACAATGTATTGAAACCAGACGGTGATTTTCCCGGCATTCATAAAGCGGGACTATTCAGTGCCATGCGCCACTATGGCTACCAAGATCTGGCCATATTGGTGTCTGAGCGCGGTCATTATTCACTCGGCAAAGCCGCCGATGTATTAGGCATCGGTCGAGACCAGCTGATTTCTATTCCTGCTGATGACAATAACCGCATTTGCATTGATGCACTGGAAGAGAAAATTGTTGAGCTTAACCAAGCCAATATCAAGCCAATTGCGATTGTCGGTGTCGCAGGGACCACAGAAACAGGCAACATTGATCCGCTTAATGCTCTCGCAGACATTGCCGAGCGTGAAGGGATCCACTTCCACGTCGATGCGGCTTGGGGTGGTGCGACCTTGATGTCGAATAATCAGCGACATAAGCTGGCGGGCATTGAACGGGCCGACTCTGTCACCATTGATGCGCATAAGCAACTCTATGCGCCTATGGGTGCCGGTATGGTGCTGTTTAAAGACCCGTCTCTCGTCGCATCGATTGAGCATCACGCTGAATACATTTTGCGTAAGGGTTCAAAAGATTTGGGCAGCCACACGCTTGAGGGCTCACGGAGTGGAATGGCGATGCTAGTGTTCGCGTGTATGAACATTATCTCGCGACGCGGTTATGAATTGTTGATCGATCAGAGTATCGATAAAGCCTCTCATTTTGCACGCATGATTGACGCTCACTCTGACTATGAGCTGATTTCTGAGCCCGAGTTATGCCTACTCACCTATCGCTTTGTGCCTCAACGTGTTCAAGCGGCGCTTGCAATTGCCAGTGATGAACAGGTCGATTTGATGCACGATCTGCTCAACGATTTGACCCAATTTATTCAAAAACGTCAGCGAGAGTGCGGCAACACCTTTGTGTCACGGACGCGTCTCACCCCCGAGCAGTGGCAACGTCGCACCACCACGGTTTTCCGCGTGGTATTGGCCAACCCACTTACGACCCATGACATTCTCCATGAGGTGTTAGAAGAGCAAGCCCGCATTGCACAGCAGAGCGAATTTGCCTATCCGCGCCTGATGACACTGGCCGAAAGCATTCTCAAAGCGTGTTAACCCATTGCAATGATGCAGGGTAAGAGACAAAAGGCAGTCATCGACTGCCTTTTGTTATTTGAGCGGTCCCGTTTTCGGGGGATCGGTCGATTGTAAACAGTGTGTTTGGCCCAAGGCCAACTCCCGCTCATGTTCAATTTGCAGTCTCGCTTGCCGCCATTGCATCAGCACTTGCGATTCGTTCATGGCCTTGCCGGGCTCAGAGAACAAAAAGCGCTGCAGGGTGTGGTTGAACTCATGCGTGTTTTCCTGTTCATCATAGGTCACCCCCATTAGCTCAAATGCACGCGCTTTCTCTCTGTCTGTGCCGACCACGGTATACCGCTGCGCGATATCTAATGTGTTGTCGTATCGACAATGGACCAGCGCTTGTTGCGCACCACGCAATTCTTCATTAAGGCCAATGGTGCTGTAATTACGCCATAAGTCAGAAAACTGCGGTACCGCGCAGCCGGTTACGGCCAGCGATACACTTAAAATAACCACCTTTTTAATCATGACCTGTCCCTGATTGACCCTGACTTCACTGATGACCTAAAACAATGCAATTTAAATGCCGACTAAGACTGGCGCGTTCCGATAACCACCTCACCCGATTGCTCAAACATGGCCACCTCTTTACGGCGGCGGCCAAGCAAGATGGGTTTATCATCATAGAATAGAAAGTTCTTCCAATATTTTTTAAAGATTCCCCAGCGAGACTCCACAACATTGTGTTTGTCATAGCAAAAATAGATCACAATGTTGTCCTCCCAGGGGAAATTAGCCAAGAACTCATCAGGAAGATCCTCATCATTATCCCATGCGCTCTGCCATACCAAGCGGTTTTTCCAAACGCTTTGATGAGTTGGCCAATCTTGTTTGCCAAAATGATCGGGCGTGGGACTGTCTTTGCTGACAAATTCTTGCCATAGCTGTCCAGCACGGGCCTCCGTCATGGGTTTAATATCGGCGAGATCGCTCTCCGCAATCGGTAATGATTGATGGGTGAAGATCCACTTGCGCTTATAGTCGGATAAAGGGATATAGTTCATGGTGTTGTTCGTTATCACATTGGCGTAAGACGCCACTTTACCATATCCACAGATCGGTTGTTACTGAGGCGCGCGCATACAAAAACGGCAATGCGTGAGGCATTGCCGTGAGTGACTAAATGGCCGTGGTAAATATTAACTGTTTACCGCAATCTCGTCGGTCGATTTAATGTCTTCGTCGCTACCCACTTTGCGGTGGCCTTGATCAAGGTGAACCATTCCCACCAAATCATCATTGCCTACTTGGAACGCTTGACCAAACCCTTTTACGTACAAGCCATTTTCTGGCACCAAGCGGAATAAACGGAAGTCTTCCAACCCACTTAAGTTACCAATAATGTCACCAAAGCGTGCTTTCAATGCCTCAATACCAGCATGCCACGCCTCAGTATTGCGGGTTACCATCTCGGCTTGAGCGTCAAAGCTGAGTCGTTGACGGGCAAAAATCTGCTTCGCACTGCCCTCATCTTCGATCATCATCAAAGACAGGTTGGGATTTTCTTGCAGGTTACGTGCATGGCGAGCAATTTCACTGATCAAGATATAAAAGCCATCTTCACGCTGAGCAAAAGGGGCATAACTGACGTTGGGTTTGCCTTGCGCGTCGAGTGTTGCAAGCTGCAGGGTACGGCAGTTTGCACGAAATTCTTTAATTTCAGGGCCAAGACGATTTTGTAGACGTTCTTGTTTAGTAGCTTGATCCATGATTATTGCTCCGATTCTGTCAATTGAGAGGTTGCCAACTGCGTTTTTAGTTGATTGAAGGCTTCAATCTGATGTTCAAGAAGCTGACGCTTTTCGTCACGCCCCAAGTAAATTTTAAAAATTGAGTCACCTTGTTCGGTGAAAAAGCCGATGTAGTGGGTGACTTTGCCGCGAAARGGCTTACTGACAAATGCAATACCCTCCATGCGCTCTAGTTTTAGGTGGCCATGCATTTCGCCCGGCTTTCCCATCAAGTTGTAGTAGCCATAAGCGATCTTGCCTTTAGGAAAAGGGGCCTTCACTTCAAATATCGAGCCGCCAGAATGCACGATCGCGGTCACCGGACCGCCCCACTCGGCCACCTGACTTAACACCGTTTCGGCGTGTTGCCCATCCACCCAAGTTTGATATTCGGATGGCATCGCGCGTACCACCTCACCTTCACTGACACCCAGCGTATTCGCCATATCGGCGGGCAGCATGGAGGCGTTCTCGGTGAGTAAGGCATTGACTTGCTCGGTCAATGTAGTTGTCATGGTTTACTCCCAGCCTATTGTTATCGTTTTCTGTTGGGCAGGGACAACCCTGCCCATGTTTAGTGATTGATTAAAATTGATAGCGAACGTTGAGTTTAATATCCCGACCCGGTGATGCGACTTCAGACCACGCCGTGGTGTAATACTCATCAGTGAGGTTTTCGATCGCGAGATCAAATTTCACACCATCCCAAGCACCGTTAGGGCTATAGCTTGCATACAGGTCCCACAAGGTATAACCGTCATAGGTCTTCTGATCGGGGTTCTCGTCTTGATCCGCGTAATAAGACACTCGCGCACCCAAGTTCACCGGTAACGTCGCTAAACGATAATCCGTTTCCGCGACCAGTTTATGTGCGGGAATTTGCTCCAAGTAACGGCCATCCGCTTTATCCTTGCCTTCCATTTGGCTATAGCTCAAATCGTTTTTAAACTGACCATATTCATGATGGAAACTCAGCTCTACCCCCTCCAATTTGGCATTGCTTACATTCTGGCGGGTGGTGGTCGCTCCCATAAAATCCACGTTCATTTCGATAAAATCTTCGACATCATTGCGGAAAACACGCGCATCGATATAGCCACTATCCAGATAAGCCATCGGAGCAAACTGATAGGTCAGCGCTAATTCTTTGTTTGCACTCTGTTCAGGCTTAAGGTTTGGATTAGGGACAAAACGGTTAATCAGTTTTGAAGGTCCCCTCGGCACCACAAAATGGGTTCCACTGGCATACATTTCCTCTAAACTTGGCGCGCGAAAAGCTTCCTGATAGCTTGCCGTCAACGCCAACTGTTCGGTCACATTCCACGTCAGTGCAGTCGATGGTGACCATTGGCTGTCACTGGCATCCTCAATGGTTGATGTTGCTCGCGTGTCTTCATTTTTGTAATCGTCGAATCGCAGACCGGCAGTCCATTGCCAAGCTTCTGCAAGCGGAATTTCTAGCTGGCCAAACACGCCAATGCTTCGCGCTTTCGCATCTTGTCCCTCAGGGCGCTCTCCCGGCGCACTTTTATCGTCACGCTGAGTTTGGTAGTGATCGAGATAACCATCAAATCCTGCGATAAATTCAATATCGTTGAAATGAGCACGATTGGTGAGTGACAATCCTAAGGTTTGCATTTGGTTGTCATCATGCTCATCGGTTACTAAACGATATTCTTTCATTTGCGTATCGTTCCAATACACTCGAGATGAGAGGTCAATCCAATCACTCATTGGTGTGTATTGATAGGCTACAGCAAGACTTTGGTCTTGAGTTTGGCGATACACCAATGGATAGTTGCTTGAGGGATCTTGAACCGAGGGATTCGACGGTGACATGGCATCACGGTCGCCTTGGCGCGCCGAGAAAGTCCACTGGTGCACGAGAGAAGGGGTATAGGTGACCTTAGCAAGCCCTCCTTTCTCACGACTCGCGGAGTAGGATAACGTTTTACCATTGCCCAGTTGATTGTCATCAGCGTCGTGATAATAGCTCTGCACTAGCCAATCAATCGTATCCGTACGCCCAAATACAGCGCCACTCGTACGCGACGCATTGTCGTTACTGTGGAAACCCTGCTTTAGGTAGCCACCAATGTCTTGGTCAGCATCTAAAAAGTCATAGGCAGACTTGGTGCTTTGCGCCACCACACCACCAATCGCCCCCGATCCCCACACGGTACTCGCAGGGCCACGAACAACATCAACAGTCTTGAGTAACTCTGGATCGATAAACAAGCTTGAGCGATGTCCCAGAGAGAAATTCTGGCGTACACCATCAATCAGTTGAATCACGCGCCCGTTATCACTACTGAGCCCACGAATCACAATCGCTTGTGATTCATCACGCCCACCACCGGCAATAGATACATTGGGTAAATGGCTAATTAGATCCGCTACGCTGGTCCCCTGCCGTTTTTCAATTTCTTCGAGTGATACCGTGCTGACCGCAGCGGCACCGTTCGCTTTTTGTGCGTCAATGCGGCTTGCATACACCGCGATAACGTCTGATGACGAATCCGCCGTGTTTTGCGTCTCCGCCAACGCTGAAGGAATAAATGCCAATGTGCCAAGGGCAGCACCGATAGCAAGCTTGATCGTAGAAGGAGTCAATACTTCCGAGACGTCCGTTTTTACCAGCATGGGTCTTCCTATTGAGCCAATCAAAAATGAGAATCATGAACTATTTGGCAGGATTGTATTGATCATTAACGGCAATGTAAACGATAATTGCTCGTAATTAGGTTTGTAACTCATAATTACATTTCCGTTCACTAACAGTGTGTAATGGACTGACGTCGAGCATTGCACTCACATTGACTGGTTTAATAAATAAAGGAATTCATCATGGCAACTGCCGCGGTTAGACTGCTTGCCCTCGCCTCAGCACTACTCTCACTCTCTGTCACAGCATCACCACGCATTGTCAGCGCGGGGGCCGGTGTAACAGACTTACTGGTTGAATTAGGTGCGACAGAACAGATAGTTGGCATTGATGTCACCAGCCACCTACCGAACAAAGACGTGCCGAATGTCGGCTATCATCGCCAGCTCGCCGTCGAAGGTGTGCTGTCTTTAGCACCGACTCTAGTCGTAGGCTCAGATGAAATGGGTCCCACCCCGGTTTTGGAGAAAATCGAAGCGTCAGGGGTAACCGTGGCTCGACTGTCTAGTGAGCCCAGCGTCGAGACACTCAAAACACGGATTAAAAAAGTCGCGAGTCTCACCCACACAGAGTCCAAAGCCGCAGAGTTACTGACCGACATAGACACCAAGATTGCGACATTAAAAGCGCATGCCCCCAAAACCGCACTCAAAGGCGTGTTTCTTCTGGTTCACCAAGGACGTCCTGCCAGTGTCGCGGGTGCCAATACCTCACCGGATACCTTGTTGTCGCTGATGGGTGCGACTAACCCTGCTGCGGCGGCGCTCAGTAGCTATAAACCACTGTCGCCAGAAGCGTTACTGGGCTTTGATCTGGACTTTATCTTGGTCATGCAACGTTCTCTCGACCAGCTAGGCGGTATTGAAGGACTCGCTGATGCCGTGCCTTTACTTAATGMCACGCGCGCATTCCAACAGCAGCGTATTATTCCAATTGACGGCAGTGTGTTAGTGGGAGGGCTTAGCCTGAAATCACTGGATGAAGCCATTCGTATTCAGCGCACCGTCGTTGGAGAGAACGACTAATGCAAGCGTCTTTTCGATCCTCACAGTCGCATGTTTTTCCAGCGCTCATCATCGCACTTGTCGTCGTAGGGATAACGTCTATCGCGGTGGGACAATGGCAACTTGGCTGGCTGACCAGTTTACAGAGCTTAACCCCTTGGCATGACAATGTTGAGCCGCATGTACTCGCCATCGTTCAACAAGTTCGATTACCTCGAACCTTGCTGTGTATTTTTATCGGTGCATTGCTCGCCGTTTGCGGCACGTTGATGCAGGGGCTTTTCCGCAACCCTCTCGCTGACCCGGGTATTATCGGTGTCTCTGGCGGCGCATCATTAGGAGGCGCACTGGGCTTGCTATTGCTCTCTTGGGGCAGTATCGAGGCCAGCTTTGTGTTTTCGGTGCCTGCCTTTGCGTTTATCGGTGCACTACTGGCAACCCTATTTGTATACAGAATTGGCACAACGGCCATGGGCAGTTCGGTGACCATCATGTTGCTAGCGGGCATTGCGATCAGTGCTTTGTCCGGCGCTGCATTAGGCTTGATTAACTATGTGGCGGATAATCAAACGTTACGAGACATCGCCCTTTGGTCGATGGGGTCACTGACCGGTGCAACTTGGGGACAAATTGTTCTCACTGGCATCGCTGCATGCTTACTCACGGTATTTGCCTACCAGCGCGCACGCCACTTAAATGCCCTTTTGCTCGGTGAAAACGAAGCGGCGTATTTGGGCATTGATGTACACCATTTAAAACGCCTACTCATTGTTGTAACCGCGGCGGGAATGGGCATTGCGGTAAGTGCTGCCGGTCTTATCGGCTTTGTGGGTCTAGTGATCCCACACATTGGGCGTTTAATTGCCGGCCCGGATCACCGCACACTGGTGCCCTTATCAGCCATTCTTGGTGCCCTGTTACTGACCTTGGCCGATATTGTTGCCCGTGTCATTGTCGCCCCCGCCGAATTACCTGTTGGCATTATTACCGCCCTAATGGGGGCTCCTTTCTTTCTATGGCTTCTTATTCAACAACGAAAAGCAGTGGTTCACGAATGACAGATTCTGCGCTTCAAATCTCCAAGCTCAGCTATGCGCTTAACGGCCGTCAACTACTAAGCGAGATTGATCTCGCCTTTACTGCCGGCCAGTTACACGTTTTACTCGGGCCGAATGGTGCGGGGAAAAGTACACTGTTAAAGCAATTGATTAGCGACAAACATCAGCATGGCAGTGTGCAGTTTTGGCAACAGCCAAAAAGCCAGTGGCAAGGCGAAGAATTTGCCCGACGAGTTGCCTTCCTTCCCCAACATAGCGGGCTCACGTTTGCATTCTCCGCGCAAGAAGTGGTCGAGATGGGAGCGACACCACTAAAGGCAAACCGAGAACAGATCGCGGCCCTTGCTAACGAGCAACTAACGGCATGGGATATTAGCCATCTTGCTCATCGACCGTATCCGATTTTGTCTGGCGGTGAAAAACAACGCGTACACATGGCGCGCGTATCATTACAGCTGGCACAAACCGCACCAGATCAAGCGATACTGATGCTGGATGAACCCACTTCGGCCTTAGATATTACCCATCAACATTACACCCTAAAGCGCTGTCGAGCACTCGCTGACCAAGGAATGACAGTGCTATTGGTGTTGCACGATCTGAATTTGGCGGCGCAATACGCCGATCAACTGCATTTTCTGAAAGCAGGTCGAATCGTCCTATCCGGCGATCCGTGGCAGTGTTTTAGTAGTGATAGAGTGGCAGACATCTACCAATACCCGCTGACCGTACTGACTCATCCGGAGCATAACTGCCCACTGATCGTGTCTTAATTGATAAATACATCATAGCTGGCTCACAAAACCGTCTGTTGGTCCATTTTCGCTGATCAGACCAATTGCGAGTGTGCGCCAACCTAAGTAAACTGAGAGCGCAACCGATTAGCTATGAGAATGAATGAAATCGGATTCGTTACCTTCGCAACCGTCTGATGTGCCGGGATTGTGAAAGACATCGCCGCTGACGAACAGCGGCGTTTTTCTGTAAGGTCGCGAGTAACGATCCCTACGCATTACTACAAAGAAGAATCAAGATGGCAACGATTAAAGATGTCGCGCGTCTCGCCGGTGTATCGACCACGACGGTGTCACACGTGATAAACAAAACCCGCTTTGTCGCCGAGAAGACGACTGAGAAAGTATGGCAAGCGGTTGAAGAGTTAAACTACGCCCCAAGTGCTGTGGCGCGAAGCTTGAAATGCAACACAACACGTACACTGGGTATGCTGGTGACCAAATCCACCAACCCCTTTTTCGCCGAGCTTGTTCACGGTGTGGAAGACTATTGCTACAAGCAAGGCTACACACTGATTCTCTGCAATACCGAGGGTAACCTCGAAAAGCAACGCGACTACCTGCGTATGTTGTCAGAAAAGCGCGTCGACGGACTCATTGTAGTGTGCTCTGATCTCAACGAAGATTTGATGCTGTTATTAGAAAAAAAACGCGATCTGCCTATGGTCGTGATGGATTGGGGCAGTCACCATATCGATACAGACCGCATAGAAGATAACGCTGAATTAGGCGGTTACCTTGCCACCAAACACTTTATTGATAATGGACATACTAAAATTGGCTGTATTTCTGGCCAAATGGATAAAAATACCTGTAAGCATCGCTTAAACGGTTATTTCCGTGCGTTAAAAGAAGCCAATATTCCAGTGAATGAAAATTGGCTGATTGAGGCAGATTTCGAAGCCGATCAAGCGCAAATTGCCGCGAAGCAATTGGCGACGATGTCAGACCGCCCGACCGCTGTCTTTTGTTTTAATGACATTATGGCATTAGCGGCCATTAGTACATTTAACGAGCACGGCTTGAAAGTGCCAGATGATATATCGGTGATTGGTTACGATAATATTGATCTCACCGAGTATTTCTCGCCACCATTGACAACTATTCACCAGCCCAAACGCCGTCTAGGCAAAACGGCCGTCAAGCTCTTGCTCGCGCGAATTGCCAACAACGAGACTCAACAGCAAGTGTTCGAAWTGCAACCTGCACTAGTGAGTCGGCAGTCAGTTAAAACACTATCTTAATGTTTTAATGAAACTTTTATGAAGAGCACCGTCAATGTCTTGGCGGTGCTCTTTTACGCGACTACTCTTCCGGTAGTGCTTTTACTCTAGTTCATCAATTACACCCACCCTGAACCAAGATCACATTTTGTTCGATGGGAGAGGACGACATCGGTGTCTAATTATTATATGCTTAATAGCGTTTGAACAAGGCAAACCATGGCGCAAGCATGGGACTCAAAGCCTCCGGCCTAACGGTAATTTGACATGATGTCAAAATATCAACGGTAGCG